>JAYEGG010000360.1:0-1932 GCA_034658995.1 Methanobacteriota archaeon
GCGACGGCTTGAAGCCGGTGCACCGCCGCATCCTGTATGCGATGCTTGAGGGCGGGGTCGTCTCAACGAAGCCGCACCGCAAATCGGCACGCATCGTTGGTGACGTGATGGGCAGGTACCACCCGCATGGTGATGCTGCGATCTATGAAACGATTGTGCGGATGGTGCAGGAGTTTTCGCTCCGGTATCCGCTTATCGATGGGCAGGGGAATTTTGGCTGTTTCACTGGCGATACCAGAGTCATGCTACTTGATGGCACGAATCCGACATTCGAGGAACTGGCAGAGGTGTATGGTCCGGATGAGCCGTTTTATGTCTATTCTGTGGATTCTGATGGTAACATTGTCGTTGGTCTTGCGCGGCATTCCCGGGTCACACGAAAAGATCATGAGGTGATCGAGCTCGTTCTGGATACCGGCGAGGCGATCCGCTGCACACCGGATCATCGGTTCATGCTCCGCGATGGTTCGTACAAAGAGGCGCAGAACCTTACTGGAGATGATAGCCTGATGCCGGGCTACTTTGCCACCGCTCCAGTGAAGGAAGGGTTAAACGAGTACCTGACGGTGCAGAACCCCGCGACCGGAGTGCAGGAGTTCGTGCATCGCATTGCAGATCGCTACAACGAGGCGCGAGGGACTGTTTCCATAACAACAGGACCATTTGTCAGACACCACAAGGATTTTAACCGCTGGAATAACGATCCAACCAATATCGAACGTATGGAATTCGCGGAACATTTCCACATCCATGCGGGACATATCCGCAATCTCTGGGCGGATGAGGATTTCCGCCGACGTCAGCGGGAAGGCGTAGAGCGTTATTATGCTGAGAATCCGGAGGTTTTGGAGGAACACCGCCAGAGGTTCATAACGCAGAACCAATCAGAGGAGTTTCGCAGACATATTGGACAGGCGGCTTCTGTCCGGATGAAACAGTTTTACCGGGAGCATCCCGAGTCGTGCCGCGAAATCTCCGGACGGATGAAGGAACTCTGGCAGGATCCTGATTATCGTCAGAAGATGTCTGAAGCACTTATCGGGATCGAGAAACGTCCGCTTTCCCCGGAAGAACAGGCGCGCGTATCGCAGATCATCTCCGAAAAGAGTCTGGCGATGTGGCAGGACGAGGAGAAGCGAGCCGAGATCGTTCAGGCGATCCGACACGCTCTTGCAGCTCCTGAAGTGCGAAGCAAAATATCAAAACAGTCATGTGCCCAGTGGCAGGATCCTGAGTACCGTGCTAAGTTCGCTGACGACCATTTCTCCCGGATGTCTATGGCATTCTGGGAACAGCCCGGTGCGCGGGAACTGCACAGCCGTAAAATCCAAAAGCAGTGGGAAGACGATGAGTTTCGGGCAAAGCAGTGCGAAGGGGTGCAAGCAAGCAACGCCCGTCGTCTGGCAGACAATCCGGAGATGATGCAGGACCTCGCAGAGCAAGCTGGCAAATCGCTGCACCAGAAATGGAAGGATGACAAATACAAGAGACAGGTTATGCGTAGCAAGGTTCTGCGTTATGGTTCATACCTGTTGAGTCATGCTGATTCCGATGAAATTACGCCTGAACTCTACGAGCAGATGCGCTACAACAACTGCATCCCCCATTTTGAAAAGGCAATGTCCTATTTCGAGAATTTTGGTGAATTTCTGAAACTATCTTCAACTTATAACCACCGAATCATATCCAAACGTCTTCTAAGTGAGCGTTTCGATGTCTACGACATCACGGTCGAACCTCACCACAATTTCCTCCTCGAGAGCGGCGTCTTTGTTCACAACTCGATCGACGGCGACGCAGCCGCAGCCATGCGATATACTGAGGCGCGGATGGCGAAGATCGCAGAAGAGATCCTTGTAGACATAAACAAGGAGACCGTTGATTTCGTCCCGAACTACGACGATTCCTTGAAAGAACCCTCTGTCCTCCCAG
>JAYEGG010000361.1:0-1929 GCA_034658995.1 Methanobacteriota archaeon
ATCCGCGGTTCATTATATTTTCAACTGACAGGAAACTCTGCAAAACCGATATCGAGTGGCTGAATAGATGATCAATCTGATAGAGCTCCTGGGTTCGCTATCACGGAAGATACCAGAGAGCCAGATTCTTCTCTGCCACCTGGCGGGCATCAAAGTCATCAATGAGAAGATAATCAGCAGAAATCTGTAAAGCCACCCTTATCGCCTCCAATTCACCTCGATGCAATTCAGAAGACAGATCCAGCGGAACTTCTTCTGTTTCATCCGACGGGAAAATTACAATCTGTCCATTCCGACAGAATTTATCCACTTCTGCCGCATCTCGGGCTCCAATGACCAAACCTGATGTCACCACCTCCTGATAAACCGTTTCTGATATGATGAGTGTCGTATAAATCGAAAACACCCTGTAGAGAACTCCGAGTTTTGCCAGCGCCATCAAGGGACCTGAGTCAGAAACAGCAGTTATTTTTGCCATTTCACAGGTTGACTGCCATTTTCGGAGTTATTTCAGATTCAACGAGTGATTCAGCATATTTGGGTTCTAATCCATGAGCATAAGCAATTGGTATCATTTCCCGGATGGGGATGCCTGCCAGCTCGGCAGCTTTCGCCAGAGACACGCCACCTTTCTTGTATCTCTTTATCGCTTTTTCTATCCGGAACTGCTTCAACCCCAATTTCAGGATTTCACAGACGGACGAGTTCTCCACAGGGAGTGTTTCTGCCAGATAGTCCGGCAATTGGAGTGTGATTGTTTTCATGGTTTCTGATCTGTTTTTAGGTGGTATAAATTTATTGCGGGGTGGAACAGTTTTTGAGCTACTCTGCCCTCTTTTTCTCCTTCTTCGCAGCCTTCGCCGCCACCTGCTCTGAGAACACGTTCAAGAGATTCATCAGCTTCTCGTACTGCGCTGTCTCGATATGCGAATACCTGGGAGGCAACTTAAACGCCTTCGTCTCATTCTTCAGCCGACTATAAAGCCCCTTTGACCTCGAGGTCAGCGCTTCATCGGTCGTGCCCTCGGGTCAGCATCATGCTGTAATCGCCAACGTTTCCATCGACCGATGCGACCTCTGTCTGGGTGTATAGCGTGATATTCGGGTGGTTGAAGACCGCAACCATCTTCGGGGTTAGGATGCACTGCGAGCAGTCGAGCGTCGGAAACGTCTTTGGGGGGCCGATCATCTGCCCGCCAATGTATGGAGCCTTATCGATCAGGATAACCTCGCGTTCGTCTGCCATCTCAAGCGCAGCCGTGATCCCGGCAATCCCGCCACCAACAACGAGCGCACGGTCTTTGACATTCTTTATGATCGGGTTTAAGGACTCGAGGTTCCGCATCATGGAGACTGCGCCCGTTAGAAGACCCTTCGTTTTCCTTGTAGCCTCCTCGCAATCCTCATGCACCCATGAACACTGCTCATGGATGTTTGTGATCTCAAGAAGCATCGGGCTTGCGCCTGCTTTCTGTGCCATTGCACGAAACGTCTCGAGATGAAGCTTCGGGGGGGCATGAGCTGATCACCACGCGGTCGATCAACCCTTTCTTGATGTCGCTCTCGATCTGACCCTGTCCCGCACTGCTACAAAGATAATCCTGAATATTTGTGGGTGCAACGCCCTTCATTCCTGATACTTTGTCGGTGATTCTCTTGACATCAACGACATCGCCGATGTTGCCGCCGCATCTACATAGATGTACGCCAATTTTTTTTCGCTGTTCATGTCTTTCATCTGCCTTTCTTCTGTCAAGCTGCCGGTTATTTGGGGTTTTCGAGCAGGACGCGGGATATGGCGCCACCCACCCTACAACCCCTCGATAACCTTTCGGGCATCCTCATAGACATCGATGTTGAGCCACATCACTCGTGCAAGTCCTTCCAGCGCACCGAGTGCCTCGTCCTTCGACATCTTCTGTGCCATGG
>JAYEGG010000362.1:0-1925 GCA_034658995.1 Methanobacteriota archaeon
GGCGGAGGCGCGCCCGTGGAAAGCGAACTTGCCAAGGAAAACGCCGAAAAAATAGACGAACTGAGCAGCAAACTCGCCAAAATCGATGTCACGTCATCAGCGCTGCAGCGGGCGACCGACGAGATGCGAGAGACCGTTAACAAGCTGGACGAGTCAGTGCTCGAACTGCTTTCGCTCTACGAGATCGTGTCCAACCAGGTGAATCCGTTCGTTGGCGAGGGCGAAGGGGATTCCGAGACCCTCGAGCGATTCGACAAGGTGGAAAAGCGCATCAACGCGCTTGGCGAGAGTATCGTCATAATGCAGAATGATTTTGAGGCGGTTTCGCAGCAATCGGCAGTGGGTATCTCAGAAGATACAAATGAACAGCTCGAAGGAATTAACACCCGATTCGATGAGTTTGCAGAGACTATTGAAACGATCCGTAGTGAAAATGAACAATTCATCTCTGAAGAGTTAGAACAGATCATTACGGAGAAGATCGAAGAGATGATGCACGATATTCCCGTGAACGCGGTTCCTGTAGCGGATGTAGACACTCCGAATCCCGCAGACGATCCGGTCCCGGTCGGTGTTGTCGAAGGCGAGGTCTTGAAATCAACGTTTGGGAATTCCGCAGCTCTGGAGCATCTGGATCACAATCCGATGACCGCGGTGATATTGTTGAACTGGATCGAGTTTCTAATGGAACGCGTCGGAAGAAACAACCTCATGGATGCGCTTGATTATTACGTGGATATTGAGTGGATTGGTGAACCGGTCAGGGATGAAATGCTTGCTTACGCTCGCGGGATTGATTATTATGTTGAAAAGCCGACATGGAGGCTTCTTCCGGAAGATCACACAAAATCACTGATTTTTATTGAGCGGTTGCGCGGGCACCGGATCGATAGGAACATGCTCAGCACCATTGAGCGCGAGATGTCAAAGGTGAAGCACGGGCTTGAAGAGTTGTACGGGATATAATGCGGTGTGTGGGATGTGGTGCCTGGACTGCCCGGGCACAAACCACCACCACATGTTCCCGCTACTGTTTCCTGTTGCCTCGCCCGGTTCCATGCAACATAAATGACACGAGGCTGAGCACACAGATTGCCACAAGACCTGAGAATCCGGGAATACCAAAAGGCAGCGCAGTCTTCTTTCCGAAAGTGTCTGCATACAACATACCTGCGTTGAATATGCCACATGCCTTGACACGAACTCCCGGCTCAAGCGCTGTGCCACCATAGTATAGCACCTTGATATACGCCTCATCACTCCCCACATCGAGCCGGTGCCCCATGCCGGATTCCCTAACACTGGACAGGTTGCCTATGATCGTTACTTTCTTGCCGTTGTACTGTGCCGGGTTGCTCGACATTTCGGATATCGAGACTGTTCCGGCATCGATCAGGGGCCAGTGGACGGCACCTTCCGGAACAAAAGTATCCTCATCTGTTCGCCTGTAATGAAATGCGCCAATCACCTTCACGGCGTCTCCTTCCTCAAATCCCTCAAAAATCTCTGACTGTGTCATATCAATGGCGATACTAAACTCTCCGTCGCTGATGCGCGGTTTATGCGAGATGTTTATCAGCGTGCCTGTAAGCCCGATCGTCCCACGCGTGAACGTAGCATCATAATACTCAGGATCTGCCATCACCTCTGCCACGGTAGTTTCCGGCATGTCAAAACCAATAGCGTACACCGGCGATACCATTGCTATCAGCATACACAGGACCAGTAACAATTTTACGATCATAAGTCATACCCCCTCATCTCCTTGTATCCTCCCTAATTTCAGTTCCTCTGCCACTTACACTCCTGTACTATAACATAACCATAGTTTGTCACAGGCGTATTATTAGTTTTGCGGCGCCAGGTGCTAAAAATAAAATCCCAAATGTTACGGCTCTTTGACAATTCGCGAGTGCAAGCATCCC
>JAYEGG010000363.1:0-8568 GCA_034658995.1 Methanobacteriota archaeon
GCGGTTAATAGAATTGAGATAAGCCATAGTAACCAGAAAGTAATAAAATAACTAACAACGGGGGATATTCCTTATTTACTTGATTTATCGTGGAGATCAATTTCACGGGAATTACCAAAGAGCCTTATTTTTCTCGCCAGAAAATACAGAATCGCAATCGCAATACCAATCAGGATACCTGAGCAGTCACTGGACTTCTCAGATTGCGCCTGCGCTAAACACCTGATAACCATCATCTCCGCCTAAGTCCGCGTAATCACATATACCGCAGCAAAGAATCCAACTAACGCACATACCGCCCCCAGACCGGCGGTTTTGTCTGTTTGTGCGGTGGCATTTGCAGCATCTGTGTTGGTGACCGGTTCATCCGGCGTGTCGATTGTTTGTGTCGGGCTTGGGGTTGTTGCTGGATTCACGGTGATCGATCCGTTTTTTGAAATGATTGTTCCCTTGTGCTCGTAAGTATCCACAAAATGTGCGATGGCGGGTGGCAGTTCGACCGGTCCTGCCGTATTTGCATTTATCTGCATAGTATAGCTAAACACGTGGTTTTCGCCCTCCCGTAGAACCGCGTCGGCGCCGAGCGCACCGTCGATCAGCACACCGCATTCCGGAAGTGAATCGGTCACATCAACGCTTGCCAGCACGTTTCCGGTGTTCGCAACCTCGATTGTGACGGTCACGATTCCGCCCATGTCGATGGTTTCCGGGTTTACGGTCTTTGATAACTCTATCTTTGGACCGTGCACCGTGATGCTGGGGGTGTCCGATCGTGCAGAGTAGTTCTTGCCATCCTCAGTCCACTCCGCAATCGCGGCCGGGATAACATACCCTTCTTCACTTGGCTGGAGTGGATTTAACTGATATGTAAAACTCTTGCGCTCGCCTGCTTTAAGATCCAGTTCCCGTGTAAGGGATGAGTTCTCCACCAGTTCAAATTCAGACGGTATGGTGTCACTCACCCTGATCGTGTTGATCGGGCGTGCGCCGTCATTTGCCAGTGATACCGTGACTGTGGCGCTCTCATCCATGTATATATTGTCATTTATTGATTTTGATATCTTGAACATGCCAGAGACCTTCACAGGGTATGATTCGGAATAAGAGTATTTCACGCCCCTTATATCGTGGCACTCGATCCTTACGGTCAGATCGAATATGCGATCTTCTATCACCGAAGGCACATCAAATCGGAGCGTGATCGGATCGAAAGCTGTGGTGTCGGTTGCGCCATCCACGCGCCTCCCTTTCTCAAGAGCACTGCAATGATGGTGCGTTGTTCCACCGATCACTTCGAGACCGTAGCCGTCCACATGTATCGCAACGTCGTGTGCCTCGGAATCTCCGGTGTTCCGGATGGTGAGGTCTACATCGATGTGGGCTGAGTATGCAAAGTACTCATCCTTATCAGTCGCAAATTCCGCATCAAAACGCGGCACACCGATCTGTTCCATCTTTATCTCCGCCCAGAGCTCCTCTGGCAGATCGGTTGTCCACTCCGAAGGTAGTACCGAGAATTCAAGAGCCGTTATCCGGATCTTCTCATCATAGATGTAATCATTGCCTTCCATAAGCGTCTGGTCTGAGACCGGGATGCCGTTCTCATATAACCTTATCCCTGCGAACCTGACTCCGTTCTGGTCGGATCTCGGGAAATTGTAAGCTTCTATAGTAAAATTACCATTTGAGATCGTTTCGCCAAGATGGAGTTTTTTTGAGTTGCCACATGCCCATTCCAGATCTTCCTCATCGTAAGCAGAGGTGGTGTTTGTGCACAGTAGGACGATTAAGAGACAATATATAAGTATCTTCATATATATCAACTTCTTCTGATCTGCACGAGTGCAAACATAACCGCGAGGAGTCCGATCAGTATATACAGGGGGGTGATTCCCGGACCCGAACCACCGTTTCCGGCAGAATTTTCCGGCAGTACCGGGTCTGTGTGAAATGCAGTGCTGCTTGCTGTGCTTCTGATAGATGGCTGCGAATTACCGGTTGATTGAGCAGGGGGCGCGGTTGGCGTAGAACGAGCTTGAACCGGGGTCGGAGTTTCATCTTTCGTGTGCTTATCGACATACAGGGTCACAGCCTCTTCGCCTGTTATGTAACTCCGGGTGATCTTTTCATATTCTTCATCAGTTCCCGGATCACGCCATACAATCTTGAACGAATGCAACGCATCTTCACCCTCCTCAAACTCATATTTATCATAGTAACCGGTACTATTTGAAGCGATGCTCATGTACTTCTTATAATCCCCATCGAGGTATATGTAGACCGTCTGATCATCGTCATCAAGATTCTTTACATACACCTGGGCACTGATCGCATCTTCATCCTCGGTATGCTCCCCGGTCTGGAGTATTATAGTCGTTGCCGCTGTTATGCTATGTTCTTCGGTTTCCTCATACCATTTATTAGTGTCTGTGTCAAACCATCTGATTAAAAAGGTGTGTTCACCCTCTTCCAATATGTAATCTCTGGAAGTGGGTTTATCATATTTTGGGGACGTCTTATCAGATGAAACCGTTTTATATCCTCGATCCGCCCCATCGATTAATAGATGTACATTCAATTTATCATCGTCAAGATTATTCACGTACACACTAACATCATAACTTTGAGTTGTAGTGGAAGTTGGGGTGGGTGTGGCTGTTGAATTATGTTCCGAAGTGCCGATAGCCACGTTGCCATCGATCCATGTTGCGTTTATTCTATATCCTCTGGTATCGACAAGATTTGGCGTATCCTCATCATGGTGGAAGTTCAAAACGCCATAGTCTCCGCTTTCTCCGGTCACTTCAAAAGTTATTGTTGCCAGATGACCTGAGCCACCCACCCCGTCAGAACCAGCAAGGTTGAATGTCAGCCACATCACACTCTCGCCATCAGAAGCGGCGTATCCTCCGATATTAGTGCTACACCCATCTATCGGCACCTCTGTTCCGCCTATGCTTCCGGCTTCAACGGCTGCAGCACAATCGTCATCTACCACGTTTACCACATTTATGACCTTCGAATTAAAATATATGTCAAACTGCCCCGAATCAAGATTCTCGACATCATCAATCTCGATGGTGACTGGGAAAGTATCGCCCTCCAACAGTTCGTAATCAGGTACAACTACACTGACGTGTGTCCCTGATGCTGCAGGGATTGCGAATATGATCGCTGCAATCATGATTACAGCAATCGTTGCAGGTCGTTTTGGGTCTTTGTTCTGTGTGTACATATCAGTCTCACTGCAGTAGTGTAAATGCGTAGATGAACGCAAACAATCCGATCAGTGTGTAGAGGTAAATACAGTTTTGTGTCGTCAGCAGCTCCAGACCATCCGGTTCATCCGTTTCACGCTCTCTGGCTGAATCTGCCACGCTCGATACCCCCTGCACAACTGATGCGGTGGTTGGCTCCTGCGTTGGATCGAGTGACTGGTCTGATACCACCTCCGACGTTGGTCTTGGCGTCGATCTCGCGATGGGTGCTGCTTGTGTTGCGTCACCGATGGTCACGGTATCGTTGAACCAGTCGGCAAGTATTTTTGGTACGCTATCAGAAGGATCTATACCGATACCAGGATTTGGCTTGACGAGCAGAACTTTGGATAGGTTCATGGCACTAACATCCCCTTGTGCTCCCAACACCTCAAAGATAATCCTTGCCACATATCCTGATCCGCTCACCCCATCAGCGCCCTTGAGATTGAAGAGCACACGGACTCTGCCATCATCCATTAGACGCCACATATCTATCGACACCTCTATATCATCTATGCTTCCGGGCTCGACATCGACAAAACTCACAACGTTCGGATCAAACGAGAGATCGAACTGTCCTGAGTCAAGATCGATGACATCGCCAATATCAATAGTCACCTCAAACGTTCCTGATACGGATTCAGGAGCGTTGACCCTGACGCTGACGTTGGTTTCCGGTTCATCTGCTGCTGCACCGGTTGCAGGCACCATGAGAACGGTAACCAACGTAAATAATAATAATATTTTTTTCATAATTGGCTCCATTGCCATAACCGTATTTCTCAAACCCTCGCATCCATTGTGATATAAACATTTCGATTCCCGTTATTCAGATAAAATGACATGCCACACGGTGCCCGCCCCCAATTTCGACAAGTTCTGGCTCCTCGATCATGCACCTCTCTTCTTTTCGCGGACAATCGCGTGTGAAACTGCACCCGCGGGGCACATCGATTGGACTTGGAGTCTCTCCTTTGAGGAGTGTTCGTTTCTTCCCTTCCGCCCCCGGCTTCATCCTGATTGCAGCGGAGAGCAGTGCCTGTGTGTACGGATGCTTTGCAGAGTTGAACACATCGCGAGTCTCTCCGATCTCAACCAGCCGCCCGAGATACATGACCGCGATTTGGTCAGCCATTATCCGAACAACATCAAGATCATGGGAGATGAAGAGATATGTGTGATCGAACTCCTTCTGCAGATCCTTCATCAGATTCAGGATCTGCGCCTGAACCGAGACGTCCAGCGAGGATGTGGGCTCGTCAGCGATGATGAGATCAGGATTCATCGCAAGAATCCTTGCGAGCACAACACGCTGGTTCTGACCGCCGCTCAGTTGATACGGATAACGATTAACATGCTCCTGACTCAGTCCCACGGTCTTGATCAGTTCTCTGATCTTCTGTGATTGGTCATGCTTCGGAACTGTGCCATGCACTTTCAAGGGCTCTGCGATGCTTGTTCCAATCGTCATTCTTGGGTCGAGCGAGGAATCCGGATCCTGAAAGATCATCTGCATCCGCGGTCGGATCTTCCGAAGTTCACTCTTTTTTAGCGATAGGAGGTCGATGTTATCGAATAACACCCTCCCGCCGGTCGGCTCAATCAACCGCATGATCAATCTGCCTATCGTCGTCTTTCCGCATCCACTCTCTCCAACAAGTCCCAGCGTCTTTCCTTTCTCGATACGGAATGAAACGCCATCAACTGCCTTAACATGCCGTTTTTGTAGAATCCCTGATGAAAAGTATTTTGTCAGCCCATCAACTTCAAGCATGAAAACACCTCACAAAATGCCCATCCGCAACCTCAACCATCTCGGGATGCTTTTGTCTGCACACGTCTGTTGCATACTTGCATCTCGGATGAAACCTGCACCCGTCCGGAAGATCGATCAAGGAGGGGCTTATGCCCGGTATCGGCACAAGCCCCCTGTCCGGGAGCGATCCTAAGAAACCTCTGGTGTATGGGTGCAGCGGGTCTCCAAATATCTCTCCGGTGGTCGCATATTCCACCAGTTCCCCGGCATACATAAGCGCTATCCGATCACACAACTCCCTTGCAACGCCGAGATCATGGGTTATGAGGAGCATCGCCTTCTCTTCTGTCACCTTTTGTATTAATTCAACGATCTGCGCCTTTATCGTGACATCAAGCCCTTTTGTTGGTTCGTCTGCGATGATGAGTGGTGGATCACATGCAAGACCCATCGCAATCATCACACGCTGCTTCATTCCACCGCTGAACTCATGCGGATACTCGTTTGCCCGTCCGGCGGGCGATGGGATCTTGACCGCATCAAGCATCTCGACTGCTTTCTCTTTTGCAGCTCTCTTATTAAGTCCCTGATGGAGTCGGATCGCTTCTGCAATCTGTTCACCCACCCTTATAACCGGATTTAAGGAGGTTGTCGGGTTCTGGAGGATCATTGCGATCTCTTCCCCTCTGACCGCCCTCATCTCTGCCTCGCTCACTTCGAGAAGATTCCTTCCGGCATATCTGATCTTTCCGGTCACCGTTGCAGTTGGGGGCAGGAGACGCATAACAGAGAGCCCAAGCACGGTCTTTCCACAACCGGTCTCACCAATCACGCCGAATGTCTCGTTCTCCATAATCGAGAGGGTGATTGTGTCCACAGCTCTTACGATGCCGTCCGGGGTCGGAAAATGGGTTTTCAGATCGATTACCTCAAGTGAACTCACTCAACCACCACCCGTCTCGGGTCAAGTATGTCCCTGAGCCCGTCTCCGAGGAGATTGAACGCAAGGACCAGGAGCATTATCGCAAATCCCGGGAGGATCGTGAGATATGGCGCTGTTCGCATGTACACGCGTCCGGCGTTTAACATTGCACCCCACTCAGGCGTCGGTGGCTGCGCACCAAAACCAAGGAAGCTTAGTGCGGCTGCTGCAAGTATCACATACGCCATGCCGATCGTTGCCACCACGATTACCGGCGCGATGATGTTCGGAAGAATGTGGCGAGCCATGATATGGCTGTCACGTGCGCCAAGCGATCGTGCAGACTCTATAAACTCTTTCTCCTTAAGCGACAGTACCGAACCACGAGCAACCCTGGCGTAGCTCGTCCATTCTACCGCCACGAGCGCGATCATGACGCTCGCAAGCCCTCGCCCGAGCATGCCGGCGATCACCACCGCCAGAAATATGCTTGGTAAGGAGAGGGTTGCATCAACTAAGCGCATGATCGCGGAATCTGATATCCCGCCATAGTACCCGGAAACCACCCCGAGAGTGACCCCTATCGCGGTGGATACACCAACTACCGTGATCCCGACTGCAAGCGAGACTCTTGCGCCATATAACAATCTTGAGAGGACGCATCTTCCCAGATGATCCGTTCCAAGCGGGTATTTTGATTCTTGGAATGGTGATATCAGCCGATCCCCCAGACGCACCTCTGTGGGATCGTTTGGCGATAGCTGGGGTGCGAAGATCGCCAGGAGAACGAGCAAGACA
Source organism: Methanobacteriota archaeon (assembly GCA_034658995.1). Taxonomy (GTDB): domain Archaea; phylum Halobacteriota; class Methanosarcinia; order Methanosarcinales; family Methanogasteraceae; genus Methanogaster_D. The sequence goes on from JAYEGG010000363.1 coordinate 6,737, forward strand.
ACGATAGCAAGACCGAGCATGGCGGACCTGCTCTCTCTTACTCGTGCTACAGCGCCGATAACCCGACTGTCGCACTTATCATGCCGCTTCATAGCGTATCCTCGGATCAATATACCTGTATGAGATGTCAACGAGCAGGTTGATCACCACAAAAAGAATCGCTACAAACATGATGCAGCCCTGAACCATCATGTAGTCCCTCATGTTTATCGAATCGATTGTCAGCCTGCCAATGCCGGGCCACCCGAAGATCGTCTCGACCACGATCGAGCCGTTTAAGAGGTATCCGAAGTTAAGTCCAACCATGGTCACGACCGGTATCAGGGCGTTCTTAAGAGCGTGTTTGCCGATAACGATCCGTTCAGAGACGCCTTTTGCACGAGCCGTCTGTATGTAGTCCTGCCCGAGTGCTTCAAGCATACTTGACCTCATCAGTCGTGCAGTGATCGCAGCAGAACCGGTTCCGAGTGTTATGGCTGGCAGCAGGATATGCTCAAGATCGCCGCCATCTCCGTAACCCGCTACAGGGAGCCAGTGCAGATACACCCCGAAGAGCAGCATGAGCAGTAGCCCCAGCCAGAAATTCGGCATGGAGACCCCGAGCGATGCACCAACCATGCAGGCAACATCTACAGGGGAGTTTTGTTTGATTGCAGAGATGATGCCGAGGGGAATCGAGATCGCGAGTGAAATGATCAGGCTTACAACCGAAAGCTTGAATGTGGCTCCAAACGCCCTTTTTATGTGGTCAAAGACCGGGTTTTCGCTCTGGTACGAGTACCCAAAGTCGCCGTGCAGAACATTGTTCAGCCATATCAGATACTGGGTATGGAGCGGTTTGTCAAGCCCCATCTTGATCCTGAACTCCTCTACTGATTTCGGGTTCGCATTACCATCAGGTCCTGTACACAGGGTCTCTGCGGGATCCCCCGGTGCAAAATATATGATCGAGAAGCTCACCACTGAAACGATGAGCAATGCAGGAATCAGCTGAAGCATTCGTTTTAATATATAATCTATCATGTCTTTACACGTCCTGGCTCATAAGTCTGCCCGAGTTGGATGCCGGTTTTTGATCAAACTTTTGTGAAAAGTTTGCGAGTAAGAAATGCCATCCGGGCGGGGCTGGCGATATACTTTTTCGTGAATGGTGGTGGTGCGTAGAGTGACTGAACACTATAGTTGGGCATACCACAAGACAGTAATGACCCAACTTTCGGCGAACTGAAATAAACATCCATTCTATCGTCACGGTTTTTAAGTGGTTTGATATCACCGCAGAGTTTTGTCTCGCTCCCGTTCCTCTGCGCCCTCCGCGGTTAAATTTCGGCTCTTTGGTAATTCATTGCAAACATCTCGTAGATAAATTATGTTCGTGATGTGTTTGGGACATGGGGGATCACGAATAAATGAATTTCGCGAATGCTGAACCTGAATAAATTCGTGCCATTCGTGCCATTCGTGATAAAAACTGACATAACCAGATAAAATCCCGGGTAAATACCTGGAACTAAAGTGTAGCGATTTGGATAAATGAGCAAGTTCTTTGTAAGCGTTGGTCACTGCAACGCGAGATACCAGAGACCTTAAATTTCTTGCTTTAATCACCATGGTTTTAACCTGGGGTATTGAGCACGTATCTTTTTGTGGGAAATCAAAAACAGTGTTTGTTGAGGGTAACAAATACATCGCATTTGTGTGACATGTTTGGCTCTCTGGTATCTTCCGTGATAGCGAACCCAGGAGCTCTATCAGATTGATCATCTATTCAGCCACTCGATATCGGTTTTGCAGAGTTTCCTGTCAGTTGAAAATATAATGAACCGCGGATA
>JAYEGG010000364.1:0-1915 GCA_034658995.1 Methanobacteriota archaeon
GGTGTTGGTAAATTCGATGGCAGAAAAGGGGCAGGCAAGGAGGTGGCGTCAGTTCACGGTTTGCCTCAATTACCATTGCTGCGGCATTTTTTGGATTTTCGCTTGGCTTCCCCCAGTGTCCGCCCTCGCGTATCTGCGCCGGGCAGCCCCCCCGGGCAATGCCGCCCTGACCTGTTCGGGACTGGTCGCTCCTGCTGGTGCTTGTGTGACCCTGGCATCACGTGGCTTTACAGGTTATCGCAGATGAGTTTGGTTTCATGCAGTCTCCATGTTTACGAGAATGGGTCAGTATCCAATCCGTCCTTAGTCACGGCAGAAACCACGCCCCACTCTTCAAGGAACCGTTTATGATCTTCTCTTACGACCTCATCTGACCCGAGGTATGCTGTTGGGGACATTTCAGGAGAATATCTAATTACAGGCTACCTGCACCATTGGTCCCAGAGCATCCGCCACTGCACGCACATGATCTCAGGATGTTGAACTGGCTCGGCTGTATAATCGTCCAGTCAACCTTCGTTCCGTCCTTGTTATACAGCGTTACACGCAGCGGTGTTTCGGAGAGCTCGGACTGCATGACATCTACCACAAGGTATGCAGTGTCCCCAACATTTATTTCCATATCTTTTTTTGTTTTGCCAAAGAAGAGCCGCTTCTTTGACGCGTTCTGCTCTACCACTATGTTATTCCAGGTCTTGCCTTCGTTGACCGCTATGATCTCACAGGGGATTCTTGTTTCAGTCATGATCGGGATGTTTTAACACATTTTATATGGTTAGTCTCACGGCACTCTGTCTTCCTGAGCGCCGCAATATCTACTGTTTCATGGTTTTTGATTCATCACACAGCACCATCCTCTCGCCATTACTTAAGACTGTTTGCCAAAACCAGCGGTTCTGCTGACAAAAAAGCCGGATATTCCGGAACGCGTTACTTCAACCAAAACTACCACACATGGGTTTGAAAGCATGTGTTATCAGGACGCATCTGATGAGGCATATCTCCCAATTGATTCAGAGTCCGGGTTTAATCTTCCCGGATTCTGATAGATCCTGTGGTTTCCAACCTTTGCGCCCTCACGTCTTTCTCGTGAGCCAATTTATCGGCGATTTCGGTGTGGCGTGACACCGATAAGGCTCTTTCTGCCCATGGGATTAAAATAAACCGAATGCTTACCACCTTCTCGCAAAAGTCTGCAACCGTTCCGCTTCAAATGCTTTAACAGCGTGCGGCACTTCATTCATGCCGCCACCAACAACTCTTCTATGATCGCATCCAACTTTGCCTCGATGATCATCTACACGGCTTCTTTCAGGTTTTCGCGTGCTTATGTGAGTGTCCGCCCCTGCGTATTTGCGCCGGGCAGTTCTTCGACATAGCCTATCCACCAGTCACCGTCTCGCTCGAATACTGCTGTGAATTTGTTCATGGTTGATTGCTCCTGTGGGTGCTTATGTGGTCAATAGTTTGCAAGGCATCTCCCAAATCTGCCGTATGGCATCCTTAAAAATAACACCTACCGCTTTAATCTCGAAACCACTTTATAATTACGTTTATTTTCATTATTCCGCAAGTTTTGAAAGAAGCTATGCAGGTCATAATCTGCTTGTTTTGCAAGCTCTTCGCCTGCTTTGCGGACCTCTTGAACAATTGGGTCTTTCAACACGGCTCACACCCCCATTAATTCTTCTGGCGTACAAATAATCGGCGTGTGAATGCCAGAGGATTCGTTTATCTTCACCAATTTCTTAATCACTTCACCATTAGCAAGATGAGCGCAATTCCAGGCTTCATACTCTTTGATCAATTCTGAATCCAGATAAACAATCCCAAATCCTTGTTCTAAAAGATCATCAACAAAATCATACCCTGCTTCCTTTGCCCTCAAAAGCTCGTTGTAAACCTCAAAAGAGAT
>JAYEGG010000365.1:0-8562 GCA_034658995.1 Methanobacteriota archaeon
GCGGTTTAATATTCCATACCATAACCGGAGCCTCCTGAAGTGTGAAAAAGTGCTTTTAACTCGAATTGCCAAAGAGCCAGATTGGAAACCATAGAGTCAGAAAAACGCTACTTTGTTTTTCTGCAAGTCCTAAGTAGATCCTGCAGAATGGCGAGTTGAATTGCGGGGTGGCTCTGGTTGTTCTGTTGTTCAACTCTCAAAATTGCTCACACCACGCCTGCTTTCATTAGCACCGCGATCGCTAGAAGCGTCACCCCGGTCACGAACCTGATTGAACTCCGGTGTTCGTCTTTGTATCGGTTCACAGATTCGGGCTGCATCCCGAGTGTCATCGCAAGCCCGAGAACGAGCACGGGAAAGACTACCCCGATGTTGTACACGCTGAGATATAACATGCTATATGCACCGCCATCCCTGATCAGCATGTTCAGTATTGAGAGGTACAACGCACCTACGCACGGGGCTTTGACAAGCGAAAAGAGAACTCCGAGCACGAATATCGCAATCATACTCTCTTTTTTGACCAGATCCTCGATAAAACGCATCGTGGATCCGGATGTTTTGAATGAGGATCGGTCATATTTTTTAACGTGGTATGCATCATAGATGTGCCATGTTCCAAGCAGTATGATGATTGTGATCAGTATGTTTTCGATTGTCTCCCGCGTACCTTCGGTGTGCCCGATCGCCTGAAGCAGCCCAAAGCCAGCGACAAGATACGTGATGAATATGCCGGTGCAGAATACCGCCACGAGCCGAAACATCCGGCGGCTCCCGCTTCGCCCACTCTCTCCGCCTGATAATGTGATTGATGCGATGAATGCGAGTATTGCGAGCAGGCAGGGGTTGAATCCTGCGATCAGCCCGGCAACAAAGACTGTGGGGACAGATAGCCGGATTAGCGGCTGATGTGCCTCGGTATGGTTTATCTGCCCCGGTTGGTTGGTCTGACCTGTCTGACTTGTTTGGTTTGTCTGGTCTGTCTGATTTCCGGTCGGCGTCTGATTTCGCATGGCGGGGATGTTCCGTATGTCCAGATCGAGCAGATCTACAAGCAGGGTGTGATTTCCGTCGTAATCCGAATAAAGGGTCACCTGACCGGAGATCACGACTGCCGGGACGACCCTGATTCCGTACTTGTCCATTCTTTCAAAGCCTGATCGATCAGTGATCTCATACCCCACAACCGAGAGATTATGTTTGGAAGCAACATCCTCCACGATCGGTCTCATCTTCTCGCATTTTTTGCAGCCCATTTCATAGAAAAACTCGACGACAGCATCAATATCATTAGCATCATCCGAGGCATACGCTGGCATCGGGATCGAAGATATGATGAGTAGAAGAAGTACGGTCCGGATGATCCTTTTTTGGTTCATGGTTCACCAAGCCGCTCGACAGGTTCGGTCAGGAGAAACGATCCCGCCTCAATCAGCTTTTTCAGCTCATCCGCAAGTTTGATCGCCCCCTTCCGGTCAGAATGCCGCAGGACGATCGGGATTATTCTCCCGTGCAGGGGGATCGTGCCCATCACAGCTGCGAATGCCCCGCCATTACATACAGATACGCAGTGCCCGCAGTTGCAGCAGAGATCGCCAGCGATCCTGCCCCCGCCAACATCGAATGCGCCGGTAGGACAATTCACGTCACAGGCGGTGCAGTGAACGCATCTTGCCGGGTCAAACGTTACCCCGGGATCCGGTCCCCAGACCTGTGAGTAATCGGTGCTCCCGAGCGCGCTTCTTGTCCGGACGTCCACGATCGGGAGTTCGATCTCGCTGTCGAGCCGGGACGCGGCAGACAGGATCTTTGCATCAAGGATCGGTATCGGCACCGCGATCGAATTAATGACATCAACCCCCGCAGAGGTTGCGAACCCTCCGACGTATGACCCGTTCATCCCGTGCATATCCGCTGTCAGGGAGAGGTTCCGCCTTGCAGGCGTGCTTCTCGTGCCCTCGCCGATCACGTAGCCGGTAGCGCCATTCATCAGCACCCTCGTGCCGGTACCAATGGTACCATGGTCTTTTTCGAGCGGATTTAACTCGCCGCAGCCACCAAACACCGCGTCCCGGCAACCGCCCCCGAAATCGGCAACAGAGAAGATCGAGGGCGCCTGATCCCCCGGGTTTACGAATGCGGAGTAGTTCCGGTACGCGCTGCGGGTCGTGAGCATACGTGCATAAGGGATGCTATCGATGCTCAAAGTTCTGATAATCTCCTTTTCAGGGGTTTTTACCGCCACATCAATCTCTCTCCCCCTGATCAGGTCATGGAAGAGATGCCCGCCCCCGTACCTGCCGTCTCTCTGTGCTGTTCCGTGAATGATCAGATCAACGATGCCAACATGCTCGTTCGGGCATGGACCCACGTGAGCAGGCACGCCGTTTAAGAAGACCTGCTCTGCACGGGAGAAAACGCCAGGATCTGCGATCGGGATAGATAATATCGCAAGAGTCCCGCTCATAACACCCCTCGTTGCGGTGGTGACGACATCGACATCATCCACACCGACAGACTCGCCGGAACGGACAATGTCGCAGAGTTCCTTTGCGGTCAGGACGATGGCGCTCTGGTCTTTTATCTTCCGGTTGATCTCTTCGATTGTTTTCATGGTTTTTTTGTGCTTTCCAGTGATACTTTTTCACCCATACCATTCACCACTTTTCCAGCCACCCCCGAAACTTTTCCAGGATATTCCAGCCACCCGTTCACAGTTTTAGCTCTTTAATCACCTGCGGAAGCTCGGATATGTTATCAATAATCCGGTCCGCACTCTCACGTAGTTTCCGGGATTTGTCGCGGCGCTGCTGCATCGTCAGCACTCCAACATCGGCTGCCCTGATCGCACGTAGGTCGTTGATCTCATCACCAACCATGACCACGTGTTCGTGCGTGTTTTTTAGATTCAGTATCAGACGTTCCTTCACCGCAGGAGTTGCAACAGGAACCACGTTTTCCAGAGGGATGCCCAGATGCCTGGCAAGCGTTGACAGATTCCGCATACTATCCCCTGACGCGATGTAGATATCAGCACACCCCATAAGCCGTGCCACCACATCCTCCGCACCGGAAAACAGTTTCCCGGCGGTGCAGATCACGTACGGGATTGTTCCCGCGGGAACATCGATGATAAACCCGGTTCCACTGTAAAAAGCGTTCTTGCACCTTTTCCGAACCGCCAACACCACCTCCCGAAGATCCGAGACATGCACATCACCAGGATCAGTGTCCAGCATTACGCGCCTGACATCATCAGTCGTGATACTCTCGCTCGCGCAGCCGATGTTTATATCGATATCATGCTCAACAAGAAAATGCTGAACGCTCTGGTCCGGCGGACAGTCAAGGAGCTTGCCCGGCGATATGTCAATGGCAACGAGTGCCTGAGACTCATTGACAAGCCTGAGAGACGCTATGTTGTGGAGCTCTTCCCCGGTTCCGGTGTTCTTTGCCACCCGGTACATCCACATCAGTGTGCCGGATGAGTCGAAAACAATCGCACGGTGAGAGGTCATCTATACTAATGGGTGATGCCGCAGGTATTAACGATTTCTCGAAGATGACAGCCCCCACCGGCACCATGCACAAAAAAACAATCACGCATCTATCAATCAACGTATCTATTAGACCCGGGGCATGTGTTTAGCTATGGCGGAAAACCACGAGATTACACAAGATTTCACGAGATTAACACAGAAATCTTGTGGAAATCCGTGTAATCTCGTGGTTCCGTATGTATTTAGCTGCAATCTTATAGTTAGCTAATCACGTACGACCCGGGATATCCGGATGGCGATACCTGCCACTTCCATCGCGCTACTGCCAAGAATTCGCACCATCGCCTCTTTTCCGGTGCCGCCCCGGTCGTAGATGATCTGTGGCACATAGCCAGCCTCTTTGATTGCGTGTGCAGTGCCCCAGTCCATGGTCTGGTGCTGTGGCGGTTCGTCTTCCCGGTCAAAGGATGCTATCGTGTAACCGAGTGCCTCGCATGTAGAGATGATCTCCTCAGAATACCTGATGTTGATCGCGCTCCTGACTTCCGGATTGAATCGCATGGCTGCAAGGATCAGTCTCGCCACATGGGATGATGCGCCGAATTCAATCCGTCCGATTGCACGTGCAGCTCCCCTGAATCGCACGATTCTTGATCTGACCGCGGCAATGTCCTTGACCGACTGCGCCTGCGGAATGGCTGTACCGATGTTACATCCCACTTCCGGAATTAGTGATGTGAATGTTTTGCAAGCTTCGGTGCAGTTCACAGCATCGCTGACATCCGCGATCGCCCGGTATCGCGCCGCGTCCATGAGGGCGTGTTCGGTCTGGTTGACTGGAGAGACTCCACCGCCCACGGATGGTGCAGCCTGAATCGTATGCATGACAAAATCCTTTGCGGCGATGCACGCATCAGGTATGGCAAGTCCTTTCGCAAGAAACGCTGCGATCGCCGATGAGTACGTGCAGCCTGCGCCATGTGTCCCGCCTTTGATCAGGTTTCCAGGGATCAGCCGGAACCTTTCCTCGCCCCTGCCATCGCAGAGTACATCGGTGCCGTGCAGATGCCCTCCAGTGACAACAGCAGCCCTGCATCCGAGATCGACGATCGCCGCAGCCGCGCGTTTTGCATCACCCGTATCCCGGATCCTGATGCCGGTGATCGCCTCTGCCTCAAACACGTTTGGCGTGACCACAGTTGCGGCAGGAATTAGTTCTGAGACCATCGCTTTAAGCGCATCATTTGTTAGCAGAGATCCGCCGGCTTCCGCGCTCATCACAGGATCAAGCACGAAAGGAACGCTGTTAACACCGCAGATGTGGCTTGCAACGAGCCGGACAATCTCTTTTGATGATAGCATCCCGATTTTAGCGTAATCGATGTGTATGTCATCGAGCACCGCACGGATCTGACCTGTGATCACATCTTTCGGGAGCTCGAACACGTTCTGCACGCCAAGAGTGTTCTGCGCGGTGATCGCGGTGATCGCGCAGGCGCCGTGCACGCCAAGTGCAGCAAACGTCTTCAGATCCGCCTGAACGCCTGCGCCGCCACCAGAGTCGGAGCCGGCGATGGTTAGCACGGTTCGTGTGCGCGGTTCATGCATAAACTCACGTCCAGTCACCAGCGCCATCCCCACTCCAGCACCCCTCTCGTCCCACCCAACATCCACAGATCCCCCTCATCGCCCATTTATCCATCAGTCATCGCCCGAAAAGGTTATCGCGGCATCAATTGAGTCAACACCGTCCAACCATTCGGCGACCAACCCGTCGGGTACGTCAAAGAGGATCTCTGGCATCGGTTTGCCACCAAGCACTCTTGCGCCGACCATGCCGAGATATTCGAGCGCCTGCTCCGGATTGTCGCCCTCTATCTCGATTGCATTTTTGATCAGCTTGATGAGCGGCGTCTTTTTGTCATACGTGCCCTGTATGTTATATTCACACGAAGCAAGTGCGCAGATCAGTGAGGATTGGAGCGACCGGATCATCATGTCCGTGTCATCGTTGATCGGGGCGACCTCGCCCAGCACGATCTCGCTAATACCTGAAATCGCATGTAACGCATCTTCTGCGGATACTTTCTTCTTTTTATGTCCGTGAACGACTTTCAAGCAGGCAAGTACAACATCATCCATCATGCTAACGAATACCGCTGTATTGGGGTCACCTTCCTCTTCTATCTTGAAATCGCTCTCTTTCACCCGGGAAACCCAGTTATCCCAGCGTGCTTGCGTATAATAGTGGATTTCCTTCTGTTTATCTCCTTTTTTCATGGTAATCATCCCTTTATAATTCCCTTCACTTCATCTTCCTCTTTGAGTTATCATCCCGTTATATGCATCTCGCCTATATGCCTCTTTTTCTGTGTGGGTATTAGTTTTGACCTTACAATAACATAATATGAAATCATAATTAAAGATACTCACAGGCAACAGGGGATTTGCATAATATGGCACGACATACAGAACCAACTGATATTCTATATAGTGGTATGCGGTGGCAATCGCTCTCGCAGAACCGGTCTGCGGCACTGGCACACCTTGGTGAATTGGGCGCAGTCATCACCGGGCACCGTGCCCGCGAACTTGAGATACCCCAACTGACCTCGGACCTGATCGTCGCGCTGACTGAAACAGACGACGAAACTATTTTGGGCGAGGCAACAGCGGCGAGTAAGCAGTTTTTGGCAAAGATCAGAGATGATATTGCAGGGTTTTCGACCGAGCAGTTGCCTGTGCTCTTTGCGTCGCTGCAGCTTTTTGCTGTGGAACCAGGGCAGTACGGGTTTGAGACAATCGAATATCCCGATTCGGATCTTAACCGGATAACTGGCAGATATAGCGAGCAGGATCCGGAATATCTTAAGAAGAAAGAAGCGTACACAAAAACACAGGGGTTGCTTGCAGAGGCGGAGAGCCTGCGCGCTCTGGCTATATCCGCGCTCGTTTCATTCTTTGAGAGGGTGGAATTCATCGAGATCGCAGGTCACATCAGGGCTGAGCTTCTCCCGATGATTGCGTCACTTAACGATGATAAGCGGTACAGACCGTTCCGGACATCGCTTGCCGCCAACATCGCTGACAAGTTGTATCGGTTCGCGCAGCGGACAGACGATCCTGCCTTGACAGAACTTCTCCAGGGGATATTTAACAAAAAATACATAAAATTCGGGACATCCGGGTTCAGGGCGTTTGTGAACAAGGATTTTGTCCAGAAAAGATCGGATTTCGTGACTGCTGCGATATGTAACGATCTGGAGACATCGCAGGGGATGGGCGGCAGGACCGTGGTGATCACTTACGATACAAGGATCGGCGCCCGGGAGTTTGCGCTTGAGAGTGCACGGGTGTTCCTTGCGCGGGGTTTCCCTGTGCGATTTGCAGAGGAGCCGTCGCCCACGGGCGCTCTTGTGTACTGGCTCCGCGAAGAAGAGCACGGCAAGGCAGCAGGCGGCGAGAACATGACTCCGAGCCACAACCCGCTCTCGACGCAGGGGCAGCGCTGGAACATGGAAAACGGCGATGTTGCCCCGACATCAGTCACCGACCGCATCGAGAGAGAAGCAAACATCATCTGCATGAGAGCGCCCATTATTGAGAAACACGACCTGAAACAGGCAGAGTCTGAAAGCAGGTTTGTCTATGTGAATATGCGGGATGCGTATGTGGCGTGGGTCGCTGATTTCCTGCGATCACAGAAGCTTGACGTGCTCCTGAAAGATTTTTACGCAGAGTCCGGTCACAGATTCATCCACAACGCCATGAATGGTGTTGCAAGAGGCTATATCCCCGAGATCTTTGAAAACCTCGGGATTCCAGCGGAATCAGTCTTTCCGATGGACTCAGAGAAGGACGATCTCCTTGGGCTGCGGTTCTACGCAAATCCGGAGGAGCAGTGGCTGCTTCCGACGATGGACCGGCTGAAACAGGTTGGAGCCATCTTTGAATGCGCAAACGACACCGACGGGGACCGATGTGGCGGAATCCTTGATGAGACCGGGTTTACCAATCTAAACAAGCTCCTTGCGATGCTCTGCGACTTCACAATTCGTGGGCTTGGCTGGGAGAACCATATCGTGATACGCACAGGGACCACGTCCACCGCAATCGATGATGTGGTGCGGGCGCTTGCGAGCGAGTACGACATACCGACACCCGAATGGGACCAGGTCAACTCGCTGGTGCAGCATCCGTTCTACAATATTAAGAGAATAGCAGACGACACCGATGCCGATCTCAAGTACGTGCTAAGCCTGCACAAGTTCCCGTGCATCGACACCGAGGTCGGATTCAAGTACATATCGTCGGCAATGAAGAAATACGACCTGCCCGCGGCGATTGCAGGCGAGGAGAGCGGCGGTTTCACGATCAAGCGGTTCCCTGACAAGGACGGGATCATCGGGATATGCATAATCGCATCCATGATCGCGTGGCACGGCAAGCCACCCGGCAAGATATGGAAGGAGCACACAGAAAGGTACGGCGAAAAACACGACGTACGACTCGACATCTGGGCACCCAACACCCCAAAAGAAAAGATGATTAATTCATGGCTTGACAACCCGCCAGAGTCCATTGCAGGACAGAAAGTGCTCTGGGCTGGCGGCACATACCATGACAAGGTCGAGTTTGTGCTACAGAGTCCGGGAGGGGGTGCTGATACCGGCGCCGCCATCATCTCGCGTCTGCTTGTGCGGGCGTCAGGAACCGAGGAAATCAACAGGATCTACATCGAGAGCAGCGACAAAACGATAACAGACGCACTCAGGCAGGCGTCACTTGACCGGCTGAACGACCTGATCGTCGAGGATGTCGGCAGCGCCGCGAGCCACTTCGATCTTGCGGACAGGATCGCATCCACCGGCATGACCTTCATGACAGAACCAGACAGGGAACGGTACTTTGACGCCGTGAAACAGCGGATGAATGATCTTGCGGCAGAGGCGGGCGAAGAACCAGTGGCGATCTACCGCAGGGTGCTTCATCTGCTGACGCTTGGCATGGATCGGGATGTTAACGTGCGCCATGCCGCATGGGGCGTTGATATCGGGGCAGA
>JAYEGG010000366.1:0-1905 GCA_034658995.1 Methanobacteriota archaeon
TCAACCGGTAATAATATCAGCGATCGCCACCGAATCCGGCATGTCAAAGGACGGCTTGCTGGAACTGAACAAGAAACTGTCCGGATGGATTGGCGAAACCAAGATAAACGACCTGACTGACGTGATTAGCGTCTGTAAAGATAGGTATGACACAGAATCATTCATGGTCGGGGTATTGATATCGAGCGTGATCACACGCAACACAATCGACGTCCATTTCAAGAAGATCAACGATCAGCGCAACACAAACATGCTGTACTCGAATGCAGAGATGGAATTCCTGTGATGTAAACGCGAATGTTTACTGATTGGCTGGTGCCCGGGGGTGTGTTTCGCTTGGTGCCCGCCACCCACATCTCTCATCCTTTTTTCTTTCTTTCTTTCTGTTCCCGTCGCTCAAGATGCATGATGTAGATATCAGGTCTCGGCATCTTCCCGTGAGTTCGGGCAAACTCTGGGTAGCAGCGATCGCAGAGCACGCGCCAGTTGATCGCGGCAACAACAGAACTTCCCGGGACGAGCCGTGCAAATATGAAACTCGGCGGAATCTCAAGACGCGATGCGATCTCTTTGAAACGGGCAAGCATCTGCTCCTCAAACACCTCAAGATCGTCCAGTTCGAGTCCACGGATGTTTGCAGTGATCCCGTTACATCCACAGGGTAGCGCGAAAGCGTCCAGTTCTGTGACCATAACAGGTCTTGCCAGAAGCGTCCGCAGGTTGTTTTCAATATCACTTCTTGTCTGCAGTAGTTTCTCTGTAATCATGCGTGCACCGCCGTCTTCGTCTTGCCGGTTACTCTATCAACCACCCCGCCCGCACCTGCAATCTCGCGCCACCCGACAAGCGTCTCACTCTCTGTGCCGCCTCCTGAGTATACCTTGACCGCATTCTCTGTAAGCTCCCTGCAAAATCCGCAGTCAACGCAGACCGACCCGCAGGTCTTCCACTGGTCGATTGCACCGTCAAGATCCTTGTTTGAGATATAATAGAGGTCTTTTAGGTCTTTCGGGCAGTCGAGCAGGTCCATCAGGTTGCCATCGTACGATTCGTTGGTGTACGCTTCGACGCAGTTCAGGATCCAGTTGGTGTAGTGGGTCCTGCCGCCGATCTTGAAGACATCAGTGATTCCGGCGTACTCATGGATGTCCTCGGGTCTGATCCATGGCGATGTGATGATCAGTCTCGGATTACGGACCCTTGAGAGTATACATCGCTCATAATAATAGTCATCAAGTACGTTCGGGCGCGGGTGCGGACCGAACGCGTGTGAGAAGAAGTTGAAGTGCGCATACCGGTATGGGCACTGGTAGAGGCAGCCCTCGTTCACAAGCAGTTTTATTTCGCAGTCCACAGAATCACGGATCGCATGGAGGACATCAAAATGCCTGTGCACGTCAGGATCAACCACAATCGACGATGCGCCAAGATCCTCGTAAAACATGGCTTTCTCCGGTGAATTCACAAACGAGAGAACCGATACGACCGGTTGCATCTCAAAATCCTTTGCGATCACCTCAACCAAGTACGGGTCCGCCACAACCGTGGTATCAACCCCACAGCTATCAAGCTCCCCGAGATAACGGTAAATGAGGTTGAAGCCCTCCGGCGTCAGGTGCCGCCCACCCATACACGAACTGTTGAGCACAATCTCCATCGCAACACCATTTTTGTGCGCGTACTCCGTCTGCGCCCTGATGTCCTCGATCTCAGGAGCGGCAAGATTGCTCCTGCCCGTACCAACAAAGTCGGGCGAGCCTGCCATGAAGACCGAGTAAATGTCCTTTTTCGCCTCTGATACGAGTTTCTTCAGTCCGTCAAAATGTCCCGGATGTGGCACGTACAGTCTCTTTTTCATAGTCTCATATCACCTACAATTTTTATTGCACTTAAAACTTGTTTTAT
>JAYEGG010000367.1:0-8527 GCA_034658995.1 Methanobacteriota archaeon
CTCCTCCAATCACGTGCATTGCATTGACACCACCTGTTCGGGCAAACACACAAGATAACAATATATAACCAAGGCATGGAAGGTCTTTGCCATCATCGGCACATTGTGAATGCTCCTTAAGTTTCCCGCGCCATAGTCGATTATTGCGATCATGCCTGTATTCGAGTTTCGCGTGAATCATTTATTAAACAATCGATCTTATGATTGAGGCATAACAGAGAGGTCTTGATATGGAGAAGCAACTCGTAGCAGTCATGGATTTTGGCGGGCAGTATAGCCACCTGATCGTGCGGCGGTGCAGGAATCTCGAGGTGTACGCCGAGCTGATCCCGCACACCACCACGCCAGAAGCGATCAAGGACATGGATCCGAGCGCGATCATCCTGTCAGGAGGTCCGTCCAGTGTGTATGCAGACAATGCCCCGGTGTGCGACCCTGGAATATTCGATCTCGGAATTCCTGTGCTTGGAATCTGCTATGGAGCCCAACTGATCGCACGTGCCCTTGGTGGGGATGTTAAGCATACCGGGATGCGGGAATATGGGAAGACTGAACTCTCTGTCTCGGTGGCTAACAGGTCAGATCTCTTCGACGGAGTACGGGAAAAAACGACGGTCTGGATGTCGCATGGGGATCTGATCGGAAGTCTGCCCGCGGATTTTGACATCATCGCGCACACGGCAGGGTCTCCTGTTGCAGCATTCAGAAAGAAGCGTATCTATGGCATCCAGTTCCATCCGGAGGTTGTGCACACCATTGATGGCGAGAAGATGCTCAAAAACTTCCTCTTTTCGATATGTGGATGCGATCCCGACTGGGGTTCGGAATCATTCATCAACAGTGCGATCGACGAAATCAAATCGACAGTGGGAAGCGGCAGGGTGATTCTTGGCTTGAGCGGTGGAATTGACTCTGCAACCGTTGCTGTTCTGCTCCACCGCGCAATTGGGGATGAACTGACCTGCATCTATGTTGACAACGGTCTCATGCGGAAGAACGAGACCGAAGAGATCGTACACACATTCAAAGATAATTTCAAGATCAATCTTGAGGTTGTTGACGCAGAGGACCGGTTTTTGGAGAGACTGCGCGGGATTGAGGGTCCTGAGGAGAAACGAAAGGTGATCGGGGATGAGTTCATCCGTGTCTTTGATGAGGCTGCCACGCGGATCGGGGATGTTGATTTTCTTGCGCAGGGCACGATCTATCCGGACCGGGTTGAGAGCGCAGCAACCTCGGATCTTGCATCACGCATCAAATCACACCATAATGTCGGAGCGCTGCCTGACGACATGAAACTGCGGTTGATCGAGCCGATACGTGACCTCTACAAGGACGAGGTGCGTTCTGTCGCAAAGAAACTCGAACTGCCCACAAGCATTGTCAAACGCCACCCGTTCCCGGGTCCGGGTCTTGCAGCAAGGATCCTCGGAGAGGTTACGCCCGATAAACTCAGAATCTGCCGTGATGCGGGCGCAATCGTCGAAGAAGAGCTTACGAATTGGGGACTCTATGATAAAACGTGGCAGGCGTTCGCGATGGTTGGAGACGATCTCGCAACGGGCGTTCTTGGGGATGAGCGGTCGCTCGGGCATATCGTGACAATCAGGGCTGTGGAATCGGTCGAAGCGATGACCGCGGACTTTGTCCGGCTTCCTTATGATCTGCTGGAAAAGATCAGCAGCAGGATCACAAACGAGATCAGTGGCGTGACCTGGGTTGCTTATGCGATCTCGTCCAAGCCGCCGTCCACAATCGAGCCGTGCTGAGAGACTTTTTATTATTTTCTGGGAACGTCGGATCGCCTTATGCAAGCACAACTGCCGGAATGTGGCACTATCGATCTAAAAATCTATTTACACTGATAATCTGCGTAATCTGAGTTAATCTGTGGCAAATAAAACTTTTAGCCACAGATTAACACTGATTTCACTGATTACACCCATCGTATGTGTTTAGCCAAGGCGAAAAACCACGAGATTACACAAGATTTCACGAGATTAACACAGAAATCTTGTGAAAATCTGTGTAATCTCGTGGTTCCGCATGTATTTAGCTGCAATCTTATAGTTAGCTAAACACGTACCACCCATCTAATCGTACTTGCATTTGCCGGTTTGGCGTCATGTTTTTCAACCGACCAGAACAAATTAAAAAGTCTCCGTGCTGACCCGGAGTCTCTTGTCTCTGGCATCTCGCCCCGGTATTACGCGAGCTACCAAAGAACCAAATTTTGCCGCCGACGTATCGGGTTAGCCAAGCCGCGGTCTGACGTCGCTCTGGTAGTACTCGTTCCACTCATCATGATCCATGCCCGAGTTGCATGGCAGTTTCTCGCGGAACTCCTTTGTGAGTTCATAACAGCCGTCGCTGACCCACGGGGTATGGAAATCGAACTGGTCAAAGTCGCCCCACTCCTCAAGCAAGGAAAGCTTTGGAAATCCCACCTCGATCGCACCCCTGTAGAGCGGTGTGCCAGGGTATGGGACAAAAAACGAGAGGAGAAAGTCCAGTTTCGCAAGATCGCTATCTTCATGGAAGATATCAATCATCCGTTTCATCATCTCAAACGTGTGCACAATCTCGGTCTTTGTATCAATGCCCGGAATCCCGACCATGAACGAACCCCTCAGATCAATATCGTGTCTCGCGCAACTGTGGGTGCACTTGAGGATATGGTCAACCGATGCGCCTTTCCCCATGGCGTCGAGCGATGGCTGGTACCCGCTCTCAAACCCGATGAAGACCTCCCGAAGCCCTGCTCTCCGCAGAATCTCCCACACAGCGTCATCGAGGCGATGCAGATGCTCCATCCTTCCGTTTACGCTGACCAAATTCAGATGTAAGTCCATCTCGATTAAGAGTTCTGCGATTGCGCTGACACGCCTTGTACTAACAAAAAAGTCACTGTCCCTGATCATGAATGTGTCAATCCCGTATTCTGTGTGCAGCTTCGCAATCTCGGCGACAGTTCGCTCAGGGGTGAGGGCGGTCCATTTGTGCTTGCAGAATAAAGGCTCTGAGCAGAAGAAACAGTTTGCGATACATCCCCGGCTCGTTTCGTAATCAATGCATCGATCTCCGAACCGGTAGGACTTGATGTAGCGTTCCATCTCGATTAAATGGTATGGCATGTCGCAGAACTCGTTAATATCTAAAAACTCGCGGTCAGGGTTGGTTATGACCTTCACGCGTTCCCACCCCTGCGCCTGCACCCGTTCCTGCTCACACCCATGACCTCGCCCCGGTTCTTTGTAGGTGATCCCAGGCAGCCCTTTGAGACTGCGTCCGCAACTAAGCCGGTGCACAAGTTCCTGAAGCGTGCACTCGCCCTGCCCACGCACCACAATGTCGATGTTCGGGTTCAGGATCGTCTGCTCTGGCATGGTGGATGGGTGGTAGCCGCCCCAGACGATCGGGAGCCAGGGGTATCTGGCTTTCACGGCAGCCGACACATCGAGCCCGTCCCGGATCTGGTAGCAGGTCATGCTACTCACCGCAAAGAGCAGGGCATCGCTGCATGCAGCAAGGATCTGCTCGGTATAATTCTCATCCACAACCGCACTGAATATTCTCACGTTGTAGTCATCCGCAACCATCCGCGCAATCGCAAGAAGAGAGAGCGGCGCATTGACAAGCGGGACTTTTGTGGATGTTGTGGCATGTTCTTCGACGTCCCTCACAGGCAATGGGTTGAATAATACGACAGACTGCTTATC
This sequence comes from Methanobacteriota archaeon, assembly GCA_034658995.1. Lineage (GTDB taxonomy): Archaea > Halobacteriota > Methanosarcinia > Methanosarcinales > Methanogasteraceae > Methanogaster_D. The sequence continues at coordinate 3,720 of JAYEGG010000367.1, forward strand.
AGGGATTTTTCGGGATTTACGTATATGCGTGTGATTTGCGGCAGAACCAGCGTTCATTGTGGTAACCTGCGATCTGTTCATATAAAAGTTGGTCGAGCGTAGGTGTAGGGACTGTCACGTCGCCGCGGTGTTGGTGTCATTTTTGAATCTGTTAATCAGAGTCTCATGTCCGCTACTCAGGATTTCGGATATTCAAAAGGGTACGTGTTTAGCTCCTCTCATCATAACCACCCCTCCACCCTACATTTCTTCTGTATCAATCCAAAACACATTTTCGACCACAAAACTTCTATATTATAACAGCATCCCACTCCTAAGATGACGATGGATAAAGACGAGATCATCAGGCAACTCAAGCGTGAGAATGAGTCGCTTAAATGACGCATAAGGGAGCTCGTTGCCAAACTGGCTATGCATGATAATGCACATACACAACCTCGTCTGAAGCGTGGCGGCAAGCGCAAAAAGGATCAGAATGCAGGTGATGGGAAAGCCGGGGCAGAAGAAGGGGCATAAGGGCGTGACAAGACCTCCTGCAAAGCCGGATAGGCAGGTGGATGTCATGAAAGATCGATGTCCGGATTGTGGGACCAAAGCTTTGGGATCACCGGTGATCTTATGCAGATCAATGATATCGATTTTGATCCCCTTGAGGGGCTGCTTGTCGGGGCGAAGACCGAGAGGGCGGAGATGGAACGGATCGTTCACACATATTTTGACGAAAACGAGATTGTTATGGTTGGTACCAGTGCAGATGACTTTGTCGATGCGATTGTTGGGGCGGCGAATGAATCGGGGGAATGTCACTGATCCATGCCACTCTCCGGACAAAACAGTGGATTTAAGTAATTTAGCTCCGTTAAAAACATAGTATGGCGACACATCACAAGATAATAATCGGGGATTCAAAGCAGATGAATGAGGTTCCTGCTGAATCAATACATCTCGTAATCACATCTCCCCCATACTGGCAGTTGAAGGACTATGGAAACGAGGCGCAGATAGGTTACAATGACTCTTACGAAGAATACATCAATAATCTCAATATAGTGTGGAATGAATGCCACAGAATTTTGCATAAGGGCTGTCGCCTGTGTGTCAATATCGGTGACCAGTTCGCTCGCTCGGTATATTATGGGAGGTATAAGGTCATACCCATACGAACAGAGATCATCAAGTTCTGCGAGAGCGTGGGGTTTGACTACATGGGTGCCATCATCTGGCAGAAGGTAACAACAACTAACACCACAGGCGGAGCTACGGTGATGGGGTCATTCCCATTTCCCAGAAACGGGATACTGAAAATAGATTATGAATTCATCCTGATCTTTAAGAAGTATGGAACTTCGCCAAAGGTCTCCAAAGAGATTAAAGAGCGATCGAAAATGACTAAAGAAGAGTGGAATCAGTATTTTACCGGACACTGGAATTTTCCCGGTGAAAAACAGGATAAACACCTCGCAATGTTCCCGGAAGAGTTGCCATCACGACTTATCAAGATGTTCAGTTTCGTCGGAGATACTGTTCTTGACCCGTTTCTTGGTAGCGGAACAACGACCCTTGCAGCCAAAAATCTCGGGAGGAACTCCACTGGATACGAGATAAACGAGGATTTTCTGCCAGTGATAAAAGAGAAGGTCGGTATGAACCAGGGAACCATTTTCCAGGATGTGGATTTTGAAATAATCGAGCAGGATGGACTCAAACCGGACATCGAAAAGGAGATCGATAATCTGCCGTATATCTTCAAAGATCCTGTAAAATTTGATAAGAAGGTCGATCCTAAAACATTGAGATTCGGTTCAAAGATAGACGATTCCAATCTTAAACGAGAAACATATTATACTGTGAAAGAGATAATCTCTCCGGAGATCTTGATTTTGAATAACGGATTGAAAATCAGGTTGCTGGGGGTACGAGAAAGAGGTGAAGAGAATGGTGATGCGGTCCAATTTTTGAAAGAGAGAACACGAGGGCAGAAGGTATCGATAAAATTCGACAGTACAAAACACGATGACGAAAATAACTTGCTCTGTTATCTCTATTTGAAGAACAAGACATTTGTCAATGCCCATCTTATCAAAAATGATCTGGTTGATGTGGATGTTATGAGAGATTACAAATATAAATCTAAATTCTTAACATATGCTGGAGGTGTGTGATAATGGCAAAAGAATGGATATTGAACAGCGCTATGAATCGCTTTCAATTGAATTTCAAACGCAATGTTGGTGCAGTTTCGGAAGAAATCAGAAAATGTGCTCCAAAAGATATAGACGATTGGGAGAAGTATTATTTCATTAACGTCCGGACGAGAGAGCATATTGAAGAACTGGGAAGAAAACTATACATTAAAATTACGGAAGTAATCTCCGCAGAAGTTGAAGAGATCACCGAAGAGGATTGTATTGAGTATTTGTACAACATGGTTATAGGTAGAACCTTCGACGGGTTTATGACTGAGATAAAAACCGTTTACGGACAATTGCAGGAGATATTGGGCGTAAAGATAGAACCCGCTCCGGATGAATGGGATCGCCTTTTTAACGTTGACTTCTTTATCAAAATCAATGATAAATATATCGGACTTCAGATTAAACCTGCCGGGAACGTATCGCACATTCCTCAAATCTTTAAAGAACGAACAATACAGGCTGCCACACACGAGAAATTTACAGAACAATTCGGCGGTAAAGTCTTTTACATCATTTCAATCAAGGAAGGAAATAAGAAAAAAATACAGAATACCGAAGTAATTTCTGAAATTGAAGATGAAATCAAACGATTGCAAACGTGGATATAGGCGAGTGAAATGACCAAATCAAACAAATCAAACGTATCAGACGCATTAAAAGACGCTGGCATTGAGATACTCACCTGCTTGCAGTGCGGCACATGCAGCGGAAGCTGTCCGTCGGGACGCTACACAGGAATGGTCACGCGAAAGCTTGTTAGGAAAGCCCGCGTGAGTGCGGACGTGCTGCACGACCCCGACCTCTGGATGTGCACCACTTGTTACACATGTCAGGAGCGATGTCCGCGTGAGATCAGGATCACTGACGCGATTCTTGCGATCCGGGCGATCGCGGTGCATGAGGGGGTCATGCTTCCGGAACATCGAAGGGTCAGCCAGCTGGTGCTTGAGCATGGTCATGCTGTGCCGATCAATGACCTGGTTAAGGAGAAGCGAGAGAGCCTCGGGATGGGGGCTCTTCCCGAGACGGTTCACAAGTATCCGGAAGCACTTGCCGATGTGCAGACGCTTCTTGAGTCATGCGGGTTTGACAAAATCGTGGCTGGCGCTCAAGAGTGAGAGGAGAGTATCATGAACAAGTTATCACTCTATTTAGGCTGTATCACCCCGAACCGGTACCCGGGAATCGAGAAAGCCACAAAGCTCTGTCTTGATCGGTTGGAGATCGATTACGCCGATCTATCCGGCGCATCGTGCTGTCCTGCGCCTGGCGTCTTCCGGTCGTTTGATAAAACGACATGGCTTCTACTTGCCAGCCGAAACATAGTGCTCTCAGAAGAGATGGAGCGCGATGTGCTGACGATCTGCAATGGATGCTACGGATCTCTCGTGGATGCCAACAACGAACTAAAAGATGACCCTGCGCTCAAGAAAAGCACAAACGCCCATCTCGAGAAGATCGGTAAGACATTCAAGGGAACCGTGGATGTCAGGCACATCATTGAGCTGCTCTACGACGATCCAGGACCTGAAAAGATAAAGGAGATGGTTACACGTCCGTTAAACCTCAGAGTCGCCCTGCATTATGGGTGCCACCTCGTAAAACCGTCAAAAGAACGAGAGCTTGGGAGCACAGAAGACCCGACGTTCTTTGACGAACTCGTGGAGGCAACGGGCGCTCTGAGCGTCAATTATCCTGACAAGATGACGTGCTGTGGGGCAGGCGGCGGCGTTCGGTCTGCGCTTCTTGATAAGTCGCTTGAGATGGTGGAGCACAAGCTCTCGCGGATCAGGGATGCGGACGTTGACTGCATCGTGAATGCGTGTCCGTTCTGCCACCTGCAGTTTGACGGCGGGCAGATCGAGATTAAGGAGAAGCGCGGCACAGAATACAACATTCCGGTTCTGCACTATTCCCAGCTCCTGGGACTCGCATTCGGGTACTTGCCAGAGGAACTCGGGATCGACCTGAATCTTGTGACAAACGAGGGGTTTCTTCTGAAGCTGAAAGGAGATTAACAGCCCCGGATAGGCAGCACGACCATGCACACAGATTTAAGTATACGTTTCACTATAATGTAATCAGAGGTTAAACGCATGAAAACAATATCTGTCCGACTACCAGAGCAATATCTGCATGACATCGAAGAAGCATGCAAACTGGAAATCGTCGATAAGGGAACCATGCTTCGCAAACTCATAGGAACCGGGCTTCAGGAGTACCGAACCAAAAAAGCACTGGAATTATACCGTTGCGGAAAAATATCCCTATGGAAAGCAGCGAAAATGGCTGGGACGACCTACCGCGGTGCACTTGAGGAATTAAAGCGGTCAAACATTCCATTTCGGTATGAAAAAGAAGATCTGGATGTGGACATCAAGTGGGCTCTGTTAGAAGAATCGCTGTAAGCAATTCGGGACCGCTGACCCATCTTGCAAGGATAGGTCGGCTGAACATCCTCAAAGAATTGTTTGGAACGGTAGTCATACCTACTGACGTTAAAATAGAGGTTGTGGACTGCGGGAAGGCGGAAGGGGCAGCAGACGCATTCCTGATAGAGGAGGCGACGAACGCTGGCTGGATCGTGATTGGAGAGACCGCCGCAAGCGAGAA
>JAYEGG010000368.1:0-2519 GCA_034658995.1 Methanobacteriota archaeon
CGCAGAGGACGCGGGGGATCGCAGATGGGTTGTTGTTTCTCTCTCACGTCTCTCTCGTCTCTCTGCGGTTTTTTGAATCGTCCCGGAAAATAATAAAAAGTGTCGAAGATGGTGTTCTTTCTCGTGAAAATCTGTGTAATCTTGTGGTTGGCAACACGTACATCTTCCTGAATTCTTGACAATCTCGTCTCACCGATACCCGGGGGGGAGAGGCGCATGGGTTGCGTGCACCCTGAAATGCGCCTGCCACGCACACACCCCCGCGTTTCAGATAAGCCCGCCTCGCAGGAAGAGCCCGGCGAACAGTATCGCGATGATGTTAACCACCTTGATCAGCGGGTTTAACGCCGGTCCCGATGTGTCCTTGAACGGATCGCCAACGGTATCACCGACAACGGCTGCCTTGTGTGCGTCAGAGCCTTTGCCGCCGTGTGCACCATCCTCGATCAGTTTCTTCGCGTTATCCCATGCTGCGCCGCTGTTTGCCATGAATAGCGCCATCAGCAGACCGACAACGATGATCCCGATAAGGAGTCCGCCGAGTGCAACCGGACCAAGCACGATACCAACAGCGAGTGGCACACCGATCGCAAGAACTCCCGGAATCACCATTTCCCTGATAGCAGCCTTTGTCACGATATCCACAGCCTTCCCGTACTCAGGTTTTGTGGTTCCTTCCATGATGCCCGGAATCTCCCGAAACTGCCTTCGCACTTCTTCCACAATCTCAAAAGCGGCTTTACTGACCGCATTCATCGTAACAGCACTGAAGAGGAACGGGAGGAGCCCGCCAATGAAGAGCCCGACTAACACCATCGGGTTATCAAGACCAAGAGCACCAGCGGCAGTAAGATCCACCTGATGCCTGTAATCCGCAAAGAGTGCGAGCGCTCCGAGAGCGGCTGATCCGACCGCATAGCCCTTAGTCACCGCTTTCGTGGTGTTTCCGACAGCATCGAGTTGATCGGTCACGTCACGGGTGTTCGATGGAAGTGCAGCCATCTCTGCGATGCCGCCTGCATTGTCTGTGATCGGTCCGTACGAATCGAGTGCAACGATGATCCCGGTCGTTGAGAGCATCGCGACCGCCGCAAGAGAGATGCCGTACACACCGATGGCTGCATCGTCCAGTCCGCCAACCACAAAGAATGAGACCAGTATGCCGGCACAGATCACAATCACCGGCATCACAGTGCTTTCAAGACCGATTGCAAGCCCCGTAATGATGTTTGTGCCTGCACCAGTCTCTGATGCACGAGCAACCGCCTTAACAGGTCTATATGTGACTGCGGTATAGTATTCGGTGATGATCACGATCAAAACCATGATCACGATCCCGACAAGTGTCGCATAAAAGAACCTGATATCGCCACCCATCAGCCGGTCCGTGATATAATAGAACGCAACAATGCTGAGCAGTGCCGCGGCTGCAACACCCTTATACAGCGCACGCATGATCTTCCCATCCTTACCGAGTCTGACGCAGAAGACCGCGATGATCGATGCAACGATCGCAGCCGCCCCGAGCATCAACGGATACGTGACAGCGTTCGGGTACTCACTTACCACGAGCGCACCAAGAAGCATCGCGGCAAGCGCTGTCACAACATAGGTCTCAAAGAGGTCTGCGCCCATTCCAGCGCAGTCGCCGACGTTATCGCCGACGTTATCAGCAATCACAGCCGCATTTCTCGGATCATCCTCCGGGATGCCTGCCTCTACCTTACCAACAAGATCCGCACCGACATCTGCCGCCTTTGTGTAGATGCCGCCTCCGACCCGTGCAAAGAGGCTGATCAGGCTCGCACCAAACGCAAAGCCAACGATCAGATTGACGTTCTCAGGAACACCTCCGTAGAATATGTAAAACCCGCTCGTGCCAAGTAGTGATAGACCGACCACGGCAAGCCCGGTCACCGCGCCGCCCTTGAATGCGATGGCGAGTGCTTTCTCAACTCCGCCCTTCGCTGCATTCGCGGTTCTCACGTTTGCGCGAACCGAGACGTTCATGCCGATGTATCCTGCCGCGGCAGAGGCTACTGCACCAGCAAGGAACCCGGCTGCAATCTTTACCCCGTCATCAAGCAGAAAAGCGATCGCAGCAGCCAGAACGATCGCGACAATCGCAACCGTTCTGTACTGCCTGTTCAGATACGCCATCGCGCCCTCCTGAATCGCAGATGCAATCTCTCGCATCTCTTTTGTGCCGGTTGGCTGCTTCAGGACCGTGCGTGCGAACAAACCTGCAAATATCAGGCTGAGAATGCCTGCGGCAGGTGCAAGATATAATAAATTATCCATTTTTTGTTACTCCTGTCTCTATTATTAGTTTGTATTTTACTATCACATGATTGTTATACGATAAGAACATGTCGATGTGAGGGGTTTTATCGGGTTGATCTGCCAATGGTGAAGTTGAAATATCCCGGTTCCGGTGAATGCCAGCAGTTCTCAAGATGTACATTTCCTCAATGATTAGTTGCGCAACTCCATGAACTCCACACTGGGGCAGGATTTTT
>JAYEGG010000368.1:2619-8503 GCA_034658995.1 Methanobacteriota archaeon
GGGTTGATCTGCCAATGGTGAAGTTGAAATATCCCGGTTCCGGTGAATGCCAGCAGTTCTCAAGATGTACATTTCCTCAATGATTAGTTGCGCAACTCCATGAACTCCACACTGGGGCAGGATTTTTATGATACATACACTACAACATTCAGTCACTCTACGCACACCATTTCATTTACGAAAAACTACATCGTCAGCCCCACCCGAAGGGCAGTTTTTACTCGCAAACTATTCACCAAACTTTTCACAAAAGTTTGATCAAAAACTGACCTCCAACCCCTGAAGGCGTTCCTCACTCGTTTACGAAAAACTACATCGTCAGCCCCACCCGGAGGGCATTTCTTACTCGCAAACTTTTCCCAAAAGTTTGATCAAAAACTGACTTCCAACCCAGGGGGTATTTCTTACTCAATTACGGCGAAGTATATCGTCAGCCCCACCCGAAGGGCAGTTTTTACTCGATTTTTTGTGAAAAAATCGTTGTCAGTAACCGCATTCGCCTTTCAACAACTTTCGTCCGTACATAAGGGGAGCTGTTGAAAACCATGATACGACGCTGATTTGATCTCCTTCCCTTCTCGCAGGATGTTTTTGATGAACGTGTTGCCGTGGTCTTTCATCCTCTGTATTTCATCTGTGGTGTACCCGATCGGCTCAATCTGTCTTAATTTCAGAAAGCATAGTCTCGCCTGCCTTGTAAACCAATCATCAGGAAACTCATCCGAGATCAGGAGAAGGTCGATGTCGCTTTGTGGATAAAAGTCACCCCTGCTTCTCGAACCGAATAATATCACACGTTTCAGCTTAAACTCACTGTCAACCCGTCTGCAATACTCAATCACTCGTTCCATCACTGAATCTGATTTCCCACCCATTCAAGTAGCCTCCTCGCATTTTTCAGGCATTCCTCACTTCTTTCGCAATCATAATATTTGTAGGGTGCCTGATTTCCCGCTGTTGCATCCGGATAGCGGGTTTCGATGTAGTGTGGATCAAGCTTGCTTGCGCAGTGTCTCAGTTCAAAGAATTCTGCCTCTTCGATGGGCGTCAACTCTTTTAACTCATCCAGCAGGTCAATGATACTATGTGTCCATGGATAATCGACACCCTTTCGAAGAAATAATGACTTGACGGCTTTCTCACCTACCTGCTGGGAACAGGTGCAAACCCAGTTAAATCTGCCAAGTGTTTGAAGTTCAAGGCATGTATCAAAATCGTATTTAGCCTCGTCCATCCATACACCTGCCCGTCCAACACGTTTGCTCTCCTTCATTCTGTTATCTCTCTAATTATTTGCTCAGATGGCTCTTGTTCTATACTCCGTGGACATTTTCCTTGTTTCTACCTGGTTGCACTCCGGACATACCAGTTTGGAGCCGTCCTTTGTCATCGCGGTCCTGCATCTTGAGCAGAGCGCTTTCATGACGCCCAGTCCAGGTTCTGCCGTGTCAAGACGCATGTTCTTAAGATCACCGATTCTCGCCTTCACGATGTCAAATAATCCAAACTCACGCGAGATATCCTTGACATACGCCTTCTTGATGTTAGATACGTGGATTACGGCGGATCCTACATCAGGAATAGCCCGATCGACAACTCCACTCACACCGGCAATCGTCACCAGTACGAGTGAGTCCCGCAGCCCGGTAACCTGCCCGATAACCACGTCTCCTCGCTGGAGGACTGGTGGAGTACTTGTACTCGGGATTATCGAGATGGTTCGGTCTTTAGTATTGGTTTTGACCGTTCCTGTGACGGTTGCATAGATATTGCCTGCACTCTCGTACGTCTGCGCACCGGCACGAAACTCCTCGGTCGCACCTATCGAATCGCCAGGGAGCACAAAAATGCCTGTGTTCTCTGACTCTGAACTCGAACCCGCACTCTCCTGTGCTGGTTGTACTGGCTGTGCCGACTGCACCGGCTGTTCCTGGTTATCTACTGCTTCAACACTACCAGCATCCTTATTTCTGTTTACTTTCCGCAAAACAGATCGCTTTTTCAGTTTAATATCAATCCCTCACTTTGTTTTCAATATGTTCGAGCCATCAGCACCGGGGTCCCATCTCTTCCGCAGATCGGGCACGGTCCGGTCTTTCCCTGTGGCTCGACCGGTATCCCGAGTATGTGGACGCCGGTCACATCTTCCATCTCACGCCCGCAATCATCGTCAAGACACCAGCATATCCGTGCAATCCCGTTAGCTGTTCTCTCTGATACGTCTTCCAGTGTCTCGCAGTCAAAGATTCTCGAGTATAACGTATCTCTGGCGGCGTGGTACATATCAGTTACCACTGCGTCCATGCAGTCTTGCACCTCGCTATGGGCACCGTCGATCGACACCGATCGTTTCTCTGCTGTGTCCCTGCGCACCAACATGCAGGAGTTCTGTGCGAGGTCTCTTGGTCCAAGCTCGACTCGCACCGGAACGCCCCGCAGTTCCCACCGGTAGTATTTGGCGCCAGGGCGTTCATCACTATCATCGATCCTGACACGAAGCCCCTGACCTGTGAATCGGTCGCGCAGGGACCTGCAGGTCTCCAGTACTTTCTCATTTACATCCGGGTCGCCAAACAGGATCGGTACGATCACCACCTGCACAGGTGCGACCTCGGGAGGCAGCACAAGCCCGCGATCATCGCCATGCACGCTTATCACGGCAGCCACGGATCGTTCTGATATGCCGTAGCAGGTCTGGTGCGCATGTATCTGCTCGCCGGTTGGATCCTCGTAAGTGATCCCGAATGTCTTTGCAAAGTTGTCTGCGAGATGATGCGCCGTCCCTATTTGCAAAACCTTGCCGTCAGGCATCAGGGTATCGACTGCAAGCGTGTAATCCGCGCCAGGGAACTTATCCCATGAAGGACGCTTTGAAACGATGGTCGGGACTCCAAGCCTCCTGTAAAACTCTTGATATAGCTCGATTGCCCGATCTACGTGTTTTGCCGCATCGTCCCAGTCGGTATGCACGGTGTGCGCCTCCTTAAACGACGTGATCTCACGCAGGCGGATGAGTGGACGCGTGTGCTTGGTCTCGTACCGGAAGGTGTTCACGATCTGGTAGAGCTTAAGCGGCATGTCCGCATGTGACCTGATCCAGAGCTTGTACATCGGATAGATCGCGGTCTCGCTCGTGGGTCTTAGCGCGAGTTTCACGTCCAGCGGCGTAACGCCTCCGTGCGTGACCCAGTAAACCTCATCCTCAAATCCCTTTATGTGCTCTGCCTCCTTCATAAACTCGTTTTCAGGGATTAAAAGTGGGAACAACGCCTCTTCATGACCGTCATTGTCCAGGAGTTCTCGTATGATCGAGTAAATCTTATTTCGTAATGAAAATCCGAATGGGTGCCACACATACAGACCCTTGACCGGGTATCTGACATCCATGATCTCTGCCGTAGCGAGCAGCTCGTTGTACCACTCACTGAAGCGGGACTTCTGTGGAAGTTTTGGCTGCTGCGCATTTTTTTCCATCAACTGGAATCGGGGGGGCATGAAGATAAACCTTTGCCGGAGGGGGCTTGCAAGCGCGTAACGGCATTCGCAAAACATGGGCGAGGCTCCGGCAAAACTCTTATGCGGCATTCACCCAAACCCCGGAAGCATGAAGATATTACTCGTCGGCGGCGGAGGCAGAGAACATGTGATTGCAGAGACGATCGCACGCGGCAGCCGCAGTTCTGATCTGTATGCGGTTATGAGCAAGAAGAACCCGGGGGTTGCCGAATTGTGCAGGGACTACCTGATTGCAAAGGAGACTGTCGAGGAGGTTCTCCCTTATGCAAGATCAAAGAGCGTCGATTTTGTTGTGATCGGTCCTGAAGCACCGCTTGCGCTCGGACTTGCGGACGCGCTCGAAGCCGAGGGGTTTCCGTGTTTCGGACCGAAAGTCGCGCCTGCAGAGATCGAGCTTGACAAAGCGTGGGCTCGCAGGTTCATGCGCAGGCACAATATCAGCGGGTGCCCGGTCTTTGAGGTCTTTGAGCAGGGCGATGATGCGGGAGCACACGAGTTCATCGAGAAACTCGGCAACGTTGTCGTGAAACCAACCGGGCTTACCGGCGGAAAAGGCGTCCGGGTGATGGGAGATCATTTTTCTGACATAAACGGCGCGAAGGAGTATGCTTCCGAGGTTCTGCGTGATGGACCCGTCATAATCGAGGAAAATCTTGAGGGGGAGGAGTTTACGGTGCAGGCATTCACCGATGGCAAGACGCTTGCATTTGCACCGGCTGTGCAGGATTACAAACGCGCTTACGACGGCGACAAGGGACCAAATACCGGAAGCATGGGCTCTTATTCTGCCGCAGGCGGCATACTGCCGTTCATGCAGGAACAGGACTACGAGGCTGCGAAAGAGATCATGCGCGATGTCATCGAAAAGATCAGGGATGATGCTTGCGCCTACAAAGGCATATTATATGGTCAGTTCATGTTGACCGCAAAAGGAATCATGGTAATCGAGTTTAACGCACGATTCGGCGATCCTGAGGTGATGAACGTGCTCCCACTGCTCAAGACCGATTTCACAGACATCTTGCAGGCGGTCGCGGATGAGTCGCTCTCTTCCTTAGATGTTGTATTTAAGCGTCTTGCAACCGTCTGCAAGTATCTGGTCCCGGCAGGCTACCCTGAGAACCCTGTGAAGGACTCGGTCATCGAGATCGGCGATACCGGGGATGCTGCGCTCTTTTATTCGAGCGTCTATGAAGAGGGTGGGCAGGTGTACACCACCGGATCACGGGCGATTGCGGTCGTCGGGATCGCACAGGTGATTGCGGATGCAGAGAAGATCGCGGCACACGGGCTTTCTGCGATACGCGGCGACCTCTATGCAAGGTCTGACATCGGGACTGTGGCGCTGATCGACCATGGAATCGAACATGCCGCACGCCTCCGCGCAAAACCCGACGGTGCATGACCGCTTGGCAGATGACGCATGATCGAGCTGCTTGCAATCGGTTTTCTCATCGGGCTCACCGGGGCAGCCGTCCCCGGACCGATGCTCTTTGCGACCATCGAGGCATCACTTCGGAGGGGCTGGACTGCAGGTCCCTTGATCGTGCTCGGACACGCGGCGGTCGAAGTCCTGATCTGTGGCGCAATATTGCTTGGATTCTCGATCGCAAATGATATAGTCTTTAACGCTGTATCCCTTGTTGGGGGTGGGGCTCTAGTTATCTTCGGGCTGATGACGATACGCTCGTCAAGGAATGCCACGTTTGACATGAAAGGAGGCGCCACTGGCAGTCCGGTTGTCGCAGGCGCTCTGACATCGGTGTCAAACCCGTACTTCCTGGTCTGGTGGCTGACCATCGGAAACAGCATGGTCATGGACGGGCTTCGGGTTGGCTTTGTTGCAGCCTTACTCTTCATCATCGGACACTGGATCGCTGATCTGGTCTGGTACGTCTCTGTTTCAACGATATCGGGCAGCGGCGGGAAACTGATGTCTGATCGCACATACCGCGCATTCCTGACCGGATGCGGCGTGTTTCTTCTCTGCTTTGGGGCGTATTATGCGGCAGCGATACTTGTGTGAGCGTATCCGCAAGCATTCCTGCTGTGTGGGCTGCCGACCAAAAGGCGCGCAAATCGGGCAACTCGTAGATAAAAATCGTGTGAGCCGCTTAATCTCGCGCCTGAAAGACCGGGTCCCCGGTATCTCGCGTTGCAGTCCCCCGACCCCTATCAAATTAACAATCCACTCAGCCGCTCGATATCGGTTTTGTAGAGTTCTTCCGGTTAGTTGAAAATATAAGGCTCTTTGGTAATTCGAGTTACAAGCACTTTTTCACACTTCAGGAGGCTCCGGTTATGGTATGGAATATTAAACCGCAGAGGACGCAGAGGTACGCAGAGAGTTGTTATTTTTCTCTTTCGC
>JAYEGG010000369.1:0-1892 GCA_034658995.1 Methanobacteriota archaeon
GCCGCAATCAACATCCTGAACAAACATGTACCCGCGGACTGCGGGGAATTAACGCCTGTGGAGATGGTTGCATGAGCAACCGCAATGAAGCAGGAAGCCCCGTTACTTGTAGCGGGGAGGAAGTCACGTTCCTATTCATCGACAGGGAAGAAGGACTGGAATTCTTGCAGGAGCGGTGGAGTGCACGATTCTTGTGAGCAGGGCTGCTCTTGAAACAGGTCTATCGCAAGTCCCCTCACTTCGGAACGGTCGGCGTGCCCACATCCTCGATCAGGTCAAGGGTCATGTAGTCCACGATTTTGAGTAGCTTGCCCCGGACATCTGGTATATCTGATGCATCCGTTTCATCGAATGAACCGATGATCCGCCGGGATTCGTCAACGTGGTGCTGCATTTCCTTAATTGATCGATTTACCGCATCGTTTGTTGATGATACCGCACTCAGGATGTGTGGGAGCGTGGTTGATGTGGTCATGGACTTTTTTTCGTGCTGGAGTTCCTTGTATTCAAGGATGTCGTCGACGATCTGGTATGCCATGCCAAGGTGCATCCCGAACGCGGCGCATTGACTGACTGAATGTGGCGATGCGCCTCCGACCCGGCTTCCCATGCAGGCTGATGCCGCGAAGAGCGATGCGGTTTTTTTGTCGATGCATCCAAGATAATTCTCCTCTGAAAAACTGTTTTCCCGGCTGCCTATGTCGGCAGCTTCCCCTTCAGCCATTGACATGCCTGCCCGCCCGAAATCCTGGATCACTGCCGGGTCGTATTTTGAGATTAGTTCGATGGATTTTGAGATCAGGAAGTCTCCGCAGAGAATTGCTGCTGCCTGCCCGAACTGCGCATGTACGCTCGGAACGCCGCGGCGCGTGATTCCCATGTCAAGGATGTCGTCGTGTATCAGTGAGGCTGAGTGGATCAGTTCGATCGCGAGCGCTGCATCGACGCATTCATCCGCGTCGCCTCCGAATAGTTCGGAACATAAGACAAGGATGATGGGGCGGATTCTTTTGCCCCCCGAATCGAACACGTGGCGAACAACACGTTTCATGTTTGACTCATCGAGATTGTTTACCATATTGACGATTGCGCCATTGATTAACCGATATTCGTACCAGTCGGTGATCATTATGAGCCTCGTTTTGGTGTTAGTTACTGAGCGGATTTAAGCGTTGTGTTTTCAGCGGCGTACTTTGACGGGCAACTGGTGACCATTTGCTTTGCTGATATGCTGCGATCAGGCAGCATCGTCCCGGTAACGGCAACGTGATTCCCTTCTATCAGATTCACGGGCTGTGGCTCGCTGTAGCTAACATTCATGTCGGCACGACCGTCTGTCAGGGTGAACAGTACTGTTGAGCCGTTATCCACTGCACGAAGTGTTCCTGCCATGACGGTGCCGTTGACTCGCATAGGCTTTCCGATGTGTTCGTCTGTGAGTTCGCTGACCGTGAGCGTGGTCCCTATATCACCGATGTCCCACAACCCGACCACCACGACGGCGACAATGATGACTGATGCAAAGATCAGGCGCCGCGTCTTATCCACGGCGCACCCCGCGGGTTCCTTCTGTGATTAGCCGTGATAACCGGGATCTTGTGCGCAGCAGATGAATCATGTAGAGACCAAGTCCGGTCCACACGATGCAAAACGCACATATAAGATAATTCATAGTTTTATAACTGATCCTGAGATTATCTTAAATGTTTGCCATTGTACGGCGTTCTGGGATCAGAGCGCCCCCGGATCCGGGGCGGGTCACAACTTGTGACTTCCTCCCCGCTACAAGTAACGGGGCTTCCTGCTTCACGGGGCGCCCAACGGCGCATCTCCACAGGCTTAAATTCCGCACAGTCCGTGCGTACATACGGTTTCGCAAACATCTCGCCAGC
>JAYEGG010000370.1:0-1890 GCA_034658995.1 Methanobacteriota archaeon
ATGGGCCGATAGATCAGGGGTAGATTGCTTCCTTGGCATGGAAGAGGCCTCGGGTTCGATTCCCGATCGGTCCATCATCCGGCGCACCTGAGTCACCGCGCGGGGGTTGCCCAGCCAGGTCAAAGGCGATGGGTTTAGGGCCCATTCTCGCAGGAGTTCGTGGGTTCGAATCCCACCCCCCGCATCGAAAGGATCGTTACACAACATAGGAAGTCAGGGTACTATGAATTCCGGGAATGCCACATATTTAACCGTTGCCGCCGTGGTGCTGGCGGTTGCGTGTGCCGGATGCATCACCAACTCACCTGATCTGTCCAGCCCATCACATCCGCCCGGTTTGCCGCCTGTGCAACTGCAACAGAACGCTTCAGAGATCGCTCCGGCAGAAATTCTTGGTATGGGGCGAATGGTGGTCTCCACCGGACCTGATGCGTTGCAGCGGTCAAAACAACGGCACATAGGTGATATCGAGAACATCGAAGATGTCGCGATCATCCATTACAACGGTGATGGCAGGAGGTTAACGCTCTGGACGACTTTATACCAGAGCGAGGCGCTTGCGAGCAGCGAGACCGAGAAGATGGTTGACGGCATGCACAGATTCGGCGGCGATTGGGCGTCCACGCTCGAAGAGATCGCGGTTGGCGGGAAGACTGTGTACCGGATCGAGCCTGATGACCTGCCGCAGTATTTCTGGTATGATGGAAGATGGATGTTCTATTTCATAGCGCACAATGTCACGTCTGACGAGATTCCCCAGGTCATCGGGGCGATTCCGGGATAGCTGATTCGCAGAAGCCATATCCTACAAACCGCTGTTTCTCATCAAGATTGGTGAGGATGAACCTGTCTGATTCGATGTATGTGACATTCTTTGAGCCCGACAGCGTTACAACGGGGCTGCTACCCGCAGTGGCATGATCCACGTCTTCGCCGTCTACCACGATTCTTTCGACGCGCAGCGGCGCGGTCTGAAGCCCCACGAAAAGATGGAGCATATCCCCAACCGAAATACGTTTCGCAAACTTTGAGAGCGTGCAGTTTAGCGTGAACCCTGTGTTTACCGCTTCAATGTTTGAGATCACACATCCGCGCTCAACATCTTTTGGCTGGATATTCTTCAGGGCAAGCCCGACTCTTGCGCCGGCAGGCGCGCTCTTTGCATCAACATCATGCATCTGGATCGACCGTATCTCAACCTGCCTGCCTGCTGGCAGCACGCCCATCTTATCCTTTGCATGAATCGTGCCCTGCATGACCATGCCCAGGATCACGCAGCCGATGCCGGTCACGTTAAAGACGTGGTCGATCACAACACGCGGTGAAAGCTCGTTTAACTCCGCATTCTCCTGATCCACCTGACCCCCCATCGAAAAGATCCTCTCTTTTAACTCTTCCATGCCGTCGAATGTGCTGGTGGATACCGGGATGTATTCCCAGTCCTCAAGAACGGTGCCAGCCGCGATCTTCCGGAGGCTTTCGGTCATTTCCTCAAGCGCATGGTGGTGCGAGGTATCTGACATGGTCAGCACCACCATCCCGTGCCTGTAGCCCAGCAGATCCAGCGCAACGATGCACTCTCCGGTGTGGATATCGGGTCCTGTCGGGGGGATACAGAGAAGTGCGATATCCGAGAGATTCAGGGCGGTTATCAGCGGTTTTACCGACTTTGGGTACCCGGTAGCGTCGATTGACACGAGTGTTTTGCCGCTTTTGGAAAAATCGTAGATGGCGATGTCCGTTACGTTTCCTTTCTTGCCAAGTTTCGATGCAAGGACGGTTCTGCCACTCTGCGAACCTCCGATGATTGCTATCTTTGTCATATTCACTCCAACAAGTTTATCGATGATGATATTCTCAGGCAACCATATAACTATGTAACTATGTAAC
>JAYEGG010000371.1:0-8408 GCA_034658995.1 Methanobacteriota archaeon
TGACCTCGGAATCTTCAGGTAGCCCCGGAAAGTCCACCCCCGCAGGTGCAGGCTCAGGTTCAAGCCCGGGAGTCGCATCATCCATCGAATCTGCTGAATCAGACAATCCTTCGTCGTCTGGCAATCCAGGAAATCCTGAACCATCCACCACAGGTTCAGGCTCTGTCGTCTGGCTATCAATTGGATCGGCAGAATCACCATTGGTGTCAGTGACCTCAGAGTCTTCTGATACTGCGTATGATGGCACAGGAATCTCGATAACCGTATCGATTTTCTGCGTTTCGGTTGCATCTGCCGTTGTTGCTTTGACTTCTGCCGGTTCAGGCGTTGTTTCAGGTTCGGCGACCGCAACCACCTCGCCCACAGTATCTACGTTCTCGACCAGTGGGATCGTTTCAGGTTCTGCCCGCCCTAACGCCTCGTTCACCGTATCAACAACTTCAGCCTCGCAGACATCATATTCCGGATCCTGCTCATTATCGTGCATCTTTCTCAGAATATCGAGTGCCATCACCGCAACGTCTCTGTTCTCACGGAATAACACGTCGTCTTCAAGTATTGTCCGCACGTTTTCGAGTCGGACATAGTCAGTAAGTAGATCAACCGTTTTGAGCACGCCTTTGAGCTCGGCATAGTTTGTGGGAGCGAGAATATCAGTAAGTAGCGTCGTTATGTGCTGATCAATATCATTTTCAGTATTATTCTGCATACTACTCCCCGTATACTAATACGGGCAGAATCGCATAAATAGTTTTGTATGCGGGGGGTGGGATTCGAACCCACGAACTCCTACGAGAATAGGCCCTGAACCTATCGCCTTTGACCTGGCTGGGCAACCCCCGCGCCGGGGTTTTTAGTCAACGATACTTAGGTATTTGTCCAGTACTTTTGCTTTGTCTTTAACCTCGTCGATAGACCTCATAATGAGTTCGACGATCGGCATAGAGCCATCTGACTCGGCTGTAAATATGAAAGAGTCCGGACGTGTCCCAACGGTAATGGCGCCTTCGAGTTCGCATACAGCCTCGCATAACTTGCAGAGCGAGCACGACGGTTCATTGATTACCTTGATCAGGCCCCCATCTGCCACCAGTACGCCGCGGGGACATGTATCAACACACATATTGCAGGTGTCACACGCATCCGTAATCTCGATCTGCGGCACATTCTTGTATCCACATGCAATGCCTGCCTGCCATTTTGCATGATCATGCCCAATACCGGGTTTGGCGATCGCTTCAAGCGAGATGCGTTGTCCTTTGGTCAGTTTGATGATTGGCACCACCTCAGCCGCCACAACCAGCGGATCAGATGATACCAGTTCAGTAGAATACACAACCTTCGGACCCTCTGCCGACAATGTGAGCGAAACCTGGCACTGTGGACATCCTTCTCCACCACAGTCGCACTCTGATGGCAGAATATATGAATCCAGGTCTGTTGTGAGTGGAACCAGCCCAAGGCGGAGTGCAAGCTGCTCATCAAAGAGCACTGAGGTATTATCATAGATGTTCACATAATCGATTGCAATTGTGGGCACCTCTGCAAGCATACACCGCCTGATGCTGTTCACGAACGCAGGCATCACGTTAGATAGTACGAATTCTGCCTTGCGATCGCCAAGCTCGATGATTTCCACATTCATTTGAGATATCCTTGTGCCTTAAGGTGTGCATTAATGTGTGCTACACTCTTGTATTCGCCACCCTTCGCTCTCCGGTACATTTTGCAGTAAACGTCCGGCGAAAGCGTCTCGTTGCTGCGCAGTTCCTTGAGGTGGGCGCGAAGCGCGCGAATCTTGGTGATCCATGCTCGTTTTCTGGGCGTTCTGGCACTCTTTCTACCTTTTCGGGATCCATGTCCCGACCTGTGCCCATATCTTACTTTTTCGTCTCTGAGGCGGGCGCGACCGCGGCTGACACCTCTCACAGGCTTTGCCCGGATTGCGTCTGATTCGATCAGATCCCTGACATCGCCCCGCGTGGTTGCATGAGCGATACTGGTTGCTTCGTCCGGGTCGAGCCATATCCGATGTACACCGACTCCAAGGACGCTTGCAGCGATACGCCGCTGAGTGGTAAGATCTGTCATTCTACAGCCACCTCCTCATCCTCTTTTGGTAGCGGATTCAATATCCGGATTCCAAGACCTGTTGCCGTCTCTTCGATACTCTGCCGTTTTCTCACGCCAACAGTGCGCGCGATTCGAGCAACCTGACACGACGGATCGACCAGTTGCACATCCCCGGGATTTCTCACCAACACCTCTTCATAACCTGATGGGTGCAGTCCCCGGACCGCGCGTGGGCTGCCATAGCCTGCCTGCACGACAGCGCCCTTTGAAGCGATTCGCTTCCGCAGTTTGCTCTGCAAACCTCTTGGACGCCGCCAGTTATCGTCCAGTTTCTTTTTTTTGTGAGAATCTATCCGCTTAAACGTCGGTTTTTTGCTTTTTTGTCGTTTTCTGATATTTAACGCCCGTTTGATTGCATCATCCATCATAATCACCTTATTCAACCGCTTCCAACATATCTTTCCCGACCACATATATCCCGTCCTGAAACACTCTTGGGTCACGGGCTTTGATCCGGGTCGCCTGTTCGATATTTGCCGCAGTCTGCCCTACGGACTCCTTGTTGATGCCAGTGACAACCACCTCGTCGCCATTCAATGCCACATCAACTCCGGACGGTATCCACGCGGTTCGATCCTTCTTCTCGCCAAGAAAGTTACCTATTATAAGTCTGTCGCCATCGACGCGTAATTGGATCGGGAAATGTGAATACACCATCTTCATCCGGTATCTGTATCCACTGAGGACTCCGCTAATCATGTTCCGGAGGTGGGATGCGAGCGTGCCGACCATCGCTTTCTGCTTCTTTCGCACAATGGTAGCATCGGTATCGACATATATATTTTGTTCAATCCGCTGGATAGTGAGGTGTGGATACCATAATTCACGGGTGATCGATCCACTCGGACCGGACACAGTAACCGACCTTCCGTCGATCGAAACATCCACGTTATCCGGTATTGCAATCGTTTTTTTGAGTTCTTTTGCCATTATTCCACCTAATACACATAAGCGAGGAGCTGCCCCCCAACCGCATTCTCCCGAGCATCATAGTGTGATAGTATGCCGCGAGGTGTCGTCAATATCAGGGCGCCGAAGTTTCTCGCCGGTAAAAACCGTTTCTCCCATCTCTCAAGATCGGTTCGCTTGACTGAAAATCTTGGCTTGATCACCTTGCAGTCGTTAATCTTTCCGTTGAGGCGCACCCTGAAGACGCCTGCTTTTCCATCCTCGATACGTTCGTATTCATCAATATATCCACGGCTCTGAACCACGCTCAACACGTTGCCGATGAGTTTTGAGGCGGGGCGTATGATGCATTCATCTTTTCCAGTCCTCTCTGCATTTCGTATGGTTGATAGCGCGTTAGCGAGTGGGTCAAGTAGTACCATTAAATTCACCTCATATCAATTGTATTTTTCAAATCCCATATCTTTTGCGATCTCTCTGAAACACTGACGACAGAGATATATACGGTATCTTCTGACCAGTCCTTGTTTCCTGCCACACCGCTTGCACACATTCACGGCCCCACCAGTAGTAGTGTGCTCACTCATTCGAGCACCTCCAGGTTGTATCGGTCGCGCATCCACGGACACGTATCCTTCGCGGTCAATCGGTGTTTATGTGACATTTTTCGTTGCTGGATGTGACGCCTGCTGACTCGGTAACCGGGTCGCTTGAGACTCACGCAGACGTCCATTCCGAAGATTCCAATATTAGGATCATAAGCCATATTCGGGAAATCCGTGTGCTCTTCGATACCGAAAGACACGTTACCGGTAGCATCGAACTGCGATGCATATATTTTGCGATCGATGGCGGCAATCGCGGCGTCAAGGAATGTGTAAGCCTTCTCTCCGCGAAGTGTGACTTTGCAGCCGATCGGCTCCCCCAGCTTGATGCCAAAGGTAGGAATGCGGGACTTTGAGAGCGTTCTCACGTTTTTCTGGTGGGTAATTTCGAAAAGAATGTTTTCGGCATTTATCAGGCGCTGCCCGCTCTCGCCCACTCCGAGATGTACGGTCACCTTGTCAATCTCGATCTCACGCATCTTGGTTTCAGTCAATCACATCACCTTTTTCATCAGGAATTTCCATCTCAGGGGTGTTTTTGCCAATCACAAACACATAGTCCTCTACCGTCTCAAAATCATACGTGCTCCGGAGCGATACCATGTTTGGCATCGAGCTTCGTACCTTTTTGATCTCCTTGATCGTTGCAAGTTCCCCGGAATGTGCCCCACCAGTGATCAAGGCAAGGTTGCCGGGTTTGTACACAAAATGCTGGAGAACCTTTCGCTCGGGAATCGAAACAAGTACCGAGTCGGATGTGCGATAGGAAAAATCATCTGAAATGATATTCGAACCGTCGTGGAGATTTAACTGGGTAGCCCCACCTTTCACGTTCGTTTTGTCAGTGATCCGGTACAATTTAATACCCGAATCGGTGACTTTATGAAGCATAAGTCTCTGTTTTCGGTCCAGAATGACCCTGTACGATGTATCAATTTTCGGCATTGTTATAACATCGAAAAGCCCCACCGGAAATCTGTAATCGCGCACAATGTTGCCATCGACCAGGACACTGCCATCGTGCAGTATTCTCTTCGCCTCTTTGCTCGAATTTACGAGTTTTAACATGTCTCGCAGAGCCACCAGTAACGGAATGCTCTTTGATTCGGAATGGGGTCCCGGTGTGGATTTGACAACGAATTTATGTGTCTTTCTCGATATGTTCCACGATTTTGGTGCTGAAAGTCTTTTTTGGTGCCTGCTCACTAAAATCACTCCTGTCCGAGTGTCTGCTCTCTCATCTCGTCCTCGAGATTCAGTTTGGTTATCAGTACGTTTGATGGATACACGGGTCTTGGAACCTCTTCGCCGTTCGCCTTGAATAATGTTGCGGCATCGATTGCGAGCGTGCCATCTTTGAGATGAAGCCGTTCAACCTTCCCTTCTTTGCCTGCATACTCACCGCGCATGATTTTTACAGTGTCTCCGGTACGAACGCCAAACGTTCGCCGCCCATATTTCTCCCGCAGCGAATTACTTAAATGGGCTCTCATAAACTTTTGTCTTTTGTGCAGAGGGTTTTGATATTGCGCTTTCCTCTGCTTTCGCGGTTGTTTGGATTTCATGATCCATACAATTTGTTGCTATGGTATATCTATGTTTCCAATGCTGCCGACTGCTGGCTTATGCGTCGGCGAACCGAAAAACATGACACATATATTCTGCAAAACCGGAAGGGCAAACACCTGCATATTACATCCTTGCACCCGCATACCACAACTGGTTTATGCCATCGCCACATACGTTCTATGGGGGGGTTGACCTCAGGCAACATGGAACCGATATACATCTTTGCACTGTTCACACTGGTCCTTACGGCAAGCATCCTTGCACAGATGCTCAGTAAAATCATGCACATACCAAGCATCGTGTTTCTGCTTGCTGCAGGCATCCTGCTCGGACCGGAATGTATCGGGGTCATCGACCCGCACAT
The DNA here is from genome assembly GCA_034658995.1 of Methanobacteriota archaeon. Taxonomy (GTDB): domain Archaea; phylum Halobacteriota; class Methanosarcinia; order Methanosarcinales; family Methanogasteraceae; genus Methanogaster_D. Next base: position 5,581 of record JAYEGG010000371.1, read on the forward strand.
ATATGGCGATGGCTTGAGACTGGTCGTCACGTTTGCGGTGGTGATCATTGTCTTTGATGGCAGCATCAACATCGATATCAGGCACCTGCGCACAGTGTCCCATAGCGTGCTTATACTGGTCAGCGTCGGTGTGCTGATCACCATGATCGGCGGCGCAATCGTCGCGCATTGGTTAGCAGGACTTGACTGGGGCTTTGCGTTCCTGTTCGGTGCGCTGGTGGCGGCAACCGGTCCGACGGTTATTGTGCCTCTGATGCAGGATATGCGGGTTAATAACCGGATACGCAGCATTCTGGAGATGGAGGGTGTATTCAATGATGCAGTCAGCATACTCCTTGCCGCAGTGATCTTTGAATGGATCACGATGTCGCACCCGACCATCGAATATGGGATTACCACGTTCCTGCTGCGCATCGCAATCGGCGTGACCGTTGGGCTGATCATGGGATTAACCTGTGCATTTGCACTATCGCAGACCCGGGTCATCACAAAGCAGCTGGTGCATCTGACCACCATGTCATTTGTTCTCATTACATATACGATCGCGGAGATGCTCTCTCGAGAAACAGGCATATTAGCGGTGGCGATCGCCGCAATATACATGGGGATGGTGGATATGCCATGTAAGAAGGAGGTGCGGGAGTTCAAAAGTTATTTGTCGATTATTTTGCTCTCGGTGATCTTCATACTCCTTGCTGCAATGCTGCAATTCGACAGTATCGCATCCTTGGGCGTGCGCGGTGTACTCGTTATAGCAGCTCTTATTATTATTGTGAGACCAATCACGGTCTTTGTGTCTACCATCCATTCGCCACTACGGTTCAACGACCGATTGTTCATATCCTCAATGGGTCCGCGAGGGGTGGTGCCTGCATCGATGGCGACCTATTTTGCACTCAAGATCACTGACGTGGATGCGGGCGATACTATCATGGGGCTTGTGTTTTTATGCATCATCATCACAGTAATACTAACAGGTGTGTTTGCCAGACCAATTGCAAAAAGACTTGGGGTGATACCAATGGAGATATTGATCGTTGGGGGCGGCGGTGTTGGGAGCACGCTTGCGCACCGTCTAACCAGAAGAGGGGAGAACGTGGTCGTGGTCGACCCGGATATTGAGCATTGCAAACAACTGGAGAAGTTTGGCATACCTACCGTGCACGGGGATGGCGGGGATGTCACAGTACTCCGGAAGGCTGGCATCAAAAACGCCAAATACCTTGTGGCGACCACAAATCAGGACAGTGCGAATATGCTGGTATGTCAGATTGCAAAAAGCAAGTTTGGGTTTGGAGAGAGCAAACTCATTGCACGGGTGAATGACCCGAAGAACCTGTCAACATTCCACGATCTGGGAATCAAGTCGATGAGCCCGATTGCGTCAACAGCCGCGATCCTGGACCATCTGATCGGGCACCCGAGCTTGTTCTCGATGTACGAACTTGGCGAGCACGGCGATATCGTCGAAGTACTGGTGACCAATCCTGAGATGATCGGAAAAGCGATAAAAGAACTCAAGATTCCGATTAACTCGATAATCGTGCTGATCCACAGAGGTGACGACACCCTGATCCCGCACAGTGACGCAGTCATCGAAAACGGGGATCGTATCACGATCATGGGAAAGATGAAATCCGTGAGAAAGGCTGTTGATATGTTCAGGTAGTTGCGAGAGGATCCGTGTTTAGCTAACCACGAGATTGCAGCTAAACACATGAACCACGAGATTACACGGATTTCCACAAGATTTCTGTGGTAATCTCGTGTAATCTCGTGGTTTTTTCACCTCAGCTAAACACATACGCGAGAGGTATCCGCTTCAACTTAAGTGGTAACCGAGGCACCATCTAAAAATCGGTGATTTATGGTAATTATCGTGGATGCAGATTTCATAAATTTACGAAAATGTTGCCTTAAATCAGCGTAATCTGCGTTAATCTGTGGCTGACAAAAGCTTTTAGCCACAGATGAACACAGACTCGAGGTTTTTATACACATCTTTCAGAAAGACTGAAGATGAGTTGGCTCTTTAGTAATTCGCGAGTGCAAGCGTCTCGTAGATGAATTGTGCGGCTCTTTGGTAATTCGCGTTGCATAGATCTCACTAACAAATAAAGTAAATGAGAAATATCTAAATTATAGTGACTTTTTACTACTTTCCTATTATCACTCCGATCATTAGTTCTATTAACCGCGGATGCACGCAGATGAACGCAGATGCCCGGTTAACAAATCCGCGTTCATCTCTCGTTTATCTGCGGTTCATTATATTTTCAACTGACCGGAAGAACTATGCAAAACCGATATCAAGCGGTTGAGTAGATTGTCAATTTGATAGGGGTCGGGTGGGACTGCAACGCGAGATACCAGACCCCCATCTTTTTTTGGCTCTTTGGCAATTCCCGTGAAATCGATCTCTGTAATAAATCAAGTAAATAAGGAATATCCCTCGATGTTAGTGATTTTATTACTTTCTGGTTACTATGGCTCATCTCAATTCTATTAACCGAGAGATGCACGCATATAAACGAGAGATACCAAGGTATAACAAATCTGCGTTCATCTCGCGTTTATCCGCGGTTCATTATATTTCCAACTGACCTGACGAACTCTGCAAAACCGATATCGAGTGGCTGAATAGATGGTTAATCTGATAGAGCTCCTGGGTTCACTGTCATGGAAGATGCCAGAGACCTGAAAAAATAACCGCGGAGGTTCGGGCGAGAGCTGTATCATCCTCTGCGTCCCTACGCGCACTCTGCGGTTAAATTCCCGTTTGGCGCATGCTATGTTCCGGGTCAAGCAGTGCCGGCATAGTGAGGTCG
>JAYEGG010000372.1:0-1871 GCA_034658995.1 Methanobacteriota archaeon
AAAAAATAAAAAGAGAGACGATCTCAGAAGAGATCGCCAAGATTAACCTTGAATGCGCCCAGACTTCCGCCGTAGTTTCCAGCAGTAATCTTCTTGACGCCCGGCATCTTCACGGCAGCCTCAATTCCTGCTTTGGTTGCAGCAGTCACTGCCTCGATGTCAACACCATTGATCACGAGTTCGTAGACCGCGTTCACATCTGCAGGGATGTTTGTGTCCTCGACCTTGTCTTTGAGTGTTGGAGCGAACCTCTGGTTCGTTGTTGCCTTCATGAAGGTGTATGTGTCAGCGCCTGGCTTGGAGCCGCTTGCAACGATCCCTCCGGGGAATGGTGTGATCGAGCCTTCGCATTGCATGACTGCTTCCACTGCTTTCTCCGCTGCATTAAGCCCGTTCATCTGAGTATCTGCGAGGATGAAGAAGTTGCCTCCTGCAACACCATCAACCGCACCGATGTTGTGCTCGATAACGAAATCTCCTTCCATCATCGGGATCGCGTAAGCTTTCCGCCCGCCGACCTCAAGTTCTGACTCATACCCGTCTGCAAAGAACTTCAGCTTGAATCCGGTGTCGAACTGCTTCTCTGCATCAGGAAGCCCGTTCCAGACAGCGGTTGTTGGTGCTGTGAGCACGCACTGACTGATCCGATTCATCAACTGTTCCTCAAGCGCCTTGTACCCAAATGTGCATATCTGGATGTAGACGCCCGGACGTCCGTCTGGTGTCTTGCTGCCATCGACCACGCACTCGATTCCAGCTTCTGCCGGGCACAGGATCACAGATGTCCCGAATCCTGTTGCTTCCGTTGCAGCAACCATTGCCCAGTGTTCGCTCGCGCCAGTAATGAGCACCCGTGCAACCTTGATACCAAAGGCTTCTGCATAGGTATCTTCGATCTCTACTCCATTTAGTTCCATAGAAATACCTCGCATCTGTCATACACCGGACTACTACAAAAGGGTTTAGATTGTTCGGGTGGTTGGAAGTCACAATTACGCGATTGCGTGCTGATGCCAGCGAAACCGTATCGTGACTCCTGACCTCCAAACATTCAAGCGGAATTTTGCGATCCAACCGCCGGTTTTGACGGCACGGGAGTTCTGGCGGCTTTTTCGATGATTAATTGCCCGCTCATCGTTTGTTTATCCCACACGTTCCGCGATTCCTCGATCACGATCTTCTCCTTAAAAAGCGGGCAATATGTGACAAACGTCTCAAACTCGCCACCCTCGCCGCCCGTGCAGACATAACAGGTGCCATGGAGATCGCACAGTTCCTCAAAAGCATCTCTATCTATTATCCGCCCGAGCCAATCCTCTGTAAGCCCGTCGGCGGCAACAGCCGAGATCAGTACCTCGAACCCCGCATTAAACATCTCATTCCAGAGTTCCCCTGGATTCCTTTTCCAGAGCGGCGAGTGGCTCACCAGACCAAGTTCGTCACAGATGCTCTCAATCCGCGTCTTCTGGTAATTGGAGTATATCGCTCCTGAAACGACACCTTCCACGCCGTATCTGGATTTTGCTTCTGCTAAAGCAGCTTTCAGGTCGAAAAGCTCTTCCTCCTTCACTCCGAAGGTCTCCCTGAAGATCAGGGGGGTCTGCATCGTCTCTGCCTGAAGCTTGACAAGATCGATATTCGGGACGTGATACATGTAGGACTCCGGATTGAGTGATTTTATCGCAACCACGACACCGATTTCACCCTCCCCCCTCGTGCTGGCAAGATGCGCCGCATACAAGCCGTCCTTACCCCCCGAAACCAGCGCTGCCAACCTCATATCTCCACGCTCCTCCGGGTGTGCCTATAACTGTGGGATATGTCACGCCACGGGACCTGATAGATGAGTGAGCAGGTCCGGAGGCAGGTCA
>JAYEGG010000373.1:0-8387 GCA_034658995.1 Methanobacteriota archaeon
GCAGTCTCCCATGCTTTCCGGGTCTTTGCGTTGGCAAGCACCGGCATGATCTGATCGATCCGCTCCTGCGCTTTTTCAAGCAGGGCAGGATCGATGACTGGTATTGCGGGTACCGGGGCTACTTCCCGCTCCGGAACGTCCGCAGCAACCACATGCGTGTGATCGGGGTGCATCCGCTCTCCTGAAATGATGCAATCGATGCTTCGCCCCCACTCCGTACTCCACGCGGTGTCACATAACGGCGTATGCGCAACCGCGGTCCTGCCAACCGCGATCGCATCGAGCCAACATGCGTTCGCACATGCGCCGCAGAAGGTGCATAGGTCCGGCACAACCTCGATTTTTTTATCCGGAGGAACATACCACGCATTCGCAGGGCAGACATTGAAGCACGCATGGCAGCCAAGCGGATCACATCTCTCGAGATGGTTCTCGATCAGCCGGATTTCCCCCTCAAACGGCTTGAAAACGTCGATACCCTCGTAAGGGCAGACGCTTTTGCACCAGCCACATGCCACACAGTCGTCGCTGACAGAAAGCGTACCCGATACGCGTGGCGTGGGTACATCCGCATCTCTCGTGCCCTTAACCTTGATTGCGTCTTCAGGGCAGATATCCTCGCAGAACACGCAGTAATCACAATTGTCTTCGTCGATAAGGATGTTTTCGAACGGCACCGGATCGATCGGGGTTATTTCACTTTTCTCCTTTGGAATCAGTATGAACGCATCACAGAAATATGCGCAGATGCCGCAGAAGTTGCATTTTTCAGGATCGATCTCGATCTCACCGGTTATTCCCTCTCTAAATGGCAGGATCTCCTCTTTCTTCGGAAACGTGTATTCGACTTTGATCGCACCCGCGCTGCATACCGGTTCACAGAGGCTGCACGGACGGCAGTTTTCATTTGCCTGCGCTCTTGGCTCGATATGAGGATAGCATTCCCGTTTTATGGAATCCGCCCCATCGATATCCATCTTAACTGCTTTTGTCGGGCAGAATGCTGCGCACATCCCACAGAATGAGCATTTATCCGGATCAAGGAGCACGGGCGGTGCATCCAGCCCGGTTCCGATAGCCTGCATGTCGCTGAGTTCGAGTGCGTCTGTCGGGCAGAGATCGACGCAGACACCGCAGCCGCAGCACCGCTTATAATCGTAATCGATCGTTCTTGTGGTCTTATCAGTATGCTGCGTATAGATGATGTGTGTGTCCTCAACGGTCTGCGTGACCTGCGGGTGTACCGGCATCCGGATATCATATTTCAACTGCGCGGATAAGAAGGTACTCTCTATATGTGGCTTTGACACTATGTGGCTTTGACACATCCCGAAAGCAGGGGTTTTGGGAGCTTTTCGAAAAAATCGCAACCATTAAGTAACCACACCCCAAACACTAAAAACAGAACTCCGGACGTGGGACTGGAATATCATGCCAACAAAATTAGCAACAGGGCTATGCATTGGAGATGGTGGCGCTGCGGTGGTAGCCAGAGAAGCCGCAATGCAAGCAAAAGAGGAATTAGAAGGTGGCAGGATAGATCTATCCATTGTGTATTCCTCAAGCGAGTATGATCTTATGGAAGTTGTGGATGCGGTGAGGAAAGTCACTGGTGATGCGCTTTTGATCGGAGCTTCTTCAGCAGGAGAGTTTACCGAAAAGAAAGTCGAAAGCGGAAGCGTGGCTGTGGGTTTACTCTCGTCAGACGAGATTAAAGTCTTCACTGCCATGGCAGAAGGTGTGACCGGGGATCCGGAAGCAGCAGTGAAGGAGATTGCAGCAAAACTGCCCGATGAGGTGGCAGGCTATCCATATATGACTGCAATCGTCATGATTGACGGCTTATCCGGTGTGGGTGAGGAGGTCGCGCTGCTCGCCTCTTATATTTTTAACCGGGGGGTGAGCATCGTTGGTGGTATGGCTGGCGACGATTTCAATATGAAAGAGACTTTTGTCTTCTGTGACGATCGCGTTGCCACCGATGCGCTCGGTGTCTGTCTGCTTGCATCGAAGATGCCACTCTTCACAGGTGTTAAGCACGGGCACACCCCTCTAAGCCGGGCACTCAAGGTGACGAGGGCACAGGCAAACGTGCTCCATGAAATCAATGATGCTCCTGCCTGGGACGTGTGGAAGGAAGAAACCGCCGAAATCGCCCGGAATCGGGGTGTGGACGTAGAAAAACTTGTTGACCCGGCGGAGATTGCGCAGTTTTTCACCAATTACTCGCTTGGTCTTGCTACTGAAAAGGAAGGTCAGTACAAGATACGATGGCCCGTGAGCATAAACGACGATGGCGCCCTCAATTTTGCCTGCGGGATTGCTGAAGGATCTGTTTTTCGAATTATGGATGGCAGCGATCAGGAGAACCAGATCAACGCCGCGGAAGGTGCTGCCGTGTTAGCAAAAGAGTCTGCTAAGGATGCAGGTTACTTTGAATTTGCAGGGATGCTTGTTTTTGACTGCGCAGTCAGGCAGTTGATGCTCGGGGGCAGATTCTCAGAAGCCGTGGACCGTTTCAAGAAAGTTCTGCCTGGAGTTCCTCTTCTGGGCTGGGAGACTTATGGCGAGCTTCGCCTGGAGCCTGGACAGTTCAGCGGCTTTCACAACACCACGTCTGTTGTCCTGCTCCTGCCAGATGGCGGCAGGACTGCATAGTGCGGAGAATAGTGTAGAGAACGAGATATGCGATGAAAATAAGGAAAAGTGAACTGATAGACACTTATGCTCAGAGTATTGGTATAGAAACGTCCAGAGAGCTTGTAAACAAAAAAATAAATGCCGCATCACTTGAGAATAAGGAGAGTTACACCGGAGAAGAGATAACCCGGATCTGCGGCGAACTGGAGAAGGAAGGCGGTCTGGTCAGGATAGTTGCACAGACGTTTCTTGTCCGGGTGGAGCGCAGGAAGTCTGAAGAGCAGGAGCTGCTGCTTGACAACATCGAGACCCAGATATGGTATCTAACAGACGAGAATACTTATGGGGCAGTAAACAGAGCACGTGCGGAGTTTTTTGGGGGGGAAAAGGAAGATATTGAGGATAAGAGTATATGCGATCTGGTCGGCAGAGAAGAATGCGATATTTACATCGCAAGTAACAGGAAGGTCTTTGAGAGGAAAAAACAGGTTCGTACTGAGGCGTGGGCTAAGAATAGCGGAGGGGAGGTGTGTCTGCTATCCATCACAAAGACGCCAAAATTAAATAGCGACGGAGATGTTGAGTATGTGATCTGCGCAGCAGAGGACATAACCGAGCGTAGAGCCGCTGAAGAGCGTATCGGGCACCTGAACAGCGTGCTTAAAGCCATCAGAAACGTCAATCAGTTGATCGTGGTTGAGAAGGATCGGAACAGACTTATCAAGGGTGCGTGTGATGCTTTGATAGAAGCCAGGGGGTACGATGCTGCGTGGCTCGCACTTCTGCATGACCCCGAAACTTTCGCCACAGTCACAGGATCCGGTTTCAAGGAATATTTATCTCGTTTCCGTGAATGTGTGGTAAGCGACAATCGCCCACAATGCATCAAAAACGCACTCCTGCGGGTGGAGCAATTCACAGTCATAGATCGGTCCTGTGGATGCGAGGGTTGCCCTCTCGCGGGCGTATGCGCCGGCAACGAAGCTATAATCTTCCGGCTCGAACATGCAGGAAAGCTCTTCGGGCTGATCGCCGTATCGCTCGCACCCGATTTTGCTGCCGACGAGGAGGCGAAGGGGCTCCTTGAAGAAGCTGCTTCGGACATATCGTTTGCACTCTATAGCATGGAACTGGAAGAGAAACACAGCAGCGCTGTGGACGCACTCAAAGAGAGCGAGGAGCGGTACCGGGTGCTCTTTGAGACTGCTAATGATGCCATATTCCTGACTGACGAGGTGGGACGGTTTGTGGATGTCAACAAGGCGGCTTGTGATTCGCTCGGATATGGTAGGGGAGAGTTATTAGAACTAAGTATCGGCGAGATTGATGCCGAGCCCACCGGACAGGAGGAGTTTCGGAAAGTTCGTAATGGGATGGTAAAAGAATCGACATTCGAGGTGAACCAGCGGAAGAAAGATGGAGCACTCCTGCCTGTGGAGGTTACCGGGAATTTCTTTGAAATTGGTGGAAGAAAACTCTCTCTGGCAATTGCCCGTGACATCACCGAGCGGAAACTGGCGGAAGATCAGACAAGAAAGTCCCTCATGGAAAAAGAGATCCTGTTGCAGGAGATCCATCACCGCGTAAAGAATAATCTTCAGGTCGTTGCGAGTCTACTCAGTATGCAGGCGCGTGCTACCAGCGACCAAAGCGCGAAGGATGCACTCACCGAATCCATGAACCGAATAAATACCATGGCTCTTATCCATTTTCAATTGTATGGGAACCGTGATTTATCAGAAATAAATATGCAGGAGTTTGTAAATACGCTGCTGAAGCAACTGCTCCAATGTTACATGGTTCGGAACACGAAGATTACTCCAATCGTCAATGTAGCTGATTACCCATTCCCGATATCCATTGCAGTGCCTGTCGGGTTGATCATCAACGAACTGTTGGCAAACGTTCTGAAACATGCTTTCGTTGGCAGAGCCGAAGGGGCAGTTGAGATCAGCATCGTTGCGCCGGAGAAGGGCGAGATCAGTTTGACAGTAAGCGACGACGGCGTTGGATTGCCGGGGGGGTTTGATGTCAATGCAACTGAATCATTTGGACTGCGTCTGGTACGGATTCTTGCGGAAGATCAGTTGCACGGGACTCTGTCAATCCTTCATGGTGCAGGCGTGGGGACGGCTTTCAAGATCAAATTTGGCGTGAACGAGGTTATCTGAAACCTAAAAGGCGGATTTTAGGTAGTGTACCAATCCGAGATAGTTAATGGAAATAAAAGAGTCAGTGTTATGCTATCTGCTATGAGGGTGATCATACGTCCCGGGTAGCTGGTGGTATGAACCATGAGATTACACGGATTTCCACAAGATTTCTGTGTTAATCTTGTGTAATCTCGTGGTTTTATATGTAGATAGCCACACAATACTCGAGTAAGTACGATTTTATCATGAATACCGGCATTTATGAATGACACGGACTCTAATCCCAACTGTTTACCGCCTGGCACGCCTTGATCGTACATGCTTCAGATCCTCAAGAGGGATATAGTACTTGCTGTACCGATCTCCCTGAAGATCCCGGAAGTCTCCGGCACGATCCCTGACCATAACCGTGGCACGCTTGGTTATGCAGGATATAACTCCACGATAGGTCTCCCCGCTGTATTCAAACGAGACTGTAGATCCCACCCCCAGGTTGTGCTGCTCCTGGGCGAGTTCTGCCTGAGTCACCAGCCGGTGAGTGACCTCGGTATGACCGAAGATGTTTTGGCTCAGGCGTTTGAAACGGGGCTTAGAGCAGCTCGTAGAATCAAAAAACACCAGTTCAAGCAGGTGGATGATCTCATGCTCAAGGATGCGCATCGTTGCTTCCAGCCGGTCACGACACACGATTCCGTTTACAGTCACCTCCCGCGTAACGCCCCCAAACGTCTGGAAGATCAATGCCGTTGATAAATAGATCGTATAGGCGTCGGTGCCTTTCGCGTACGCGATTTTTCCGCCCGCTCTGGTCATTCTTTCTGATAAACGAAAAAAGATCTTTCCATTGCACTGGTTGTGAAAATATCCATCGAAGAAATGGAGATCATATAATTCAAACAGACGCGCAAGGTCTTTTATCGCAATTGCATTGAAATTCCCCTGATCGATGTTTTCGGATTCCCGAAGGATCTGGCGGTATATTTTCCGGTTTGTTCTCCGGATCCTGGTGGGTGGGTATTTGAGATTGGTTAAATCCTTTTTCATCCGGTTCTATTCTCCTTTTCCACGGGAGGCAGTTTACCTCATGATTGGTGACTTTCTGGTTTGTTTTATAGTATGTGTTTAGCCAAGGCGAAAAACCACGAGATTACACAAGATTTCACGAGATTAACACAGAAATCTTGTGGAAATCAGTGTAATCTTGTGGTTCCGTATGTATTTAGCTGCAATCTTATAGTTAGCTAAACACGTACGTTTTATAGTATAATTATACCGCCCGGTCACCTACGCGTCATTTTCATGTGTGAATGGCACAAATCCGGCTGCAACACCCCTTCCGGAACCAGTGATAACACAGCTACATAATTCTTGGAGCTTTAAAGTAACCATCCTTCTCTTTTGGCGCATTTGCAAGTGATTCGACCTGGTTCAACGATTCGGACGCGGCGTCTTCCCTGAATACGTTGTTAAGTGCAAGTACGTGGTATGTCGGCTCAACCTCAGTCTCCAGTTCATCAATCTTCTCAAAATAGTTGAGTATGTCGTTCAACTGCTCTGCATACCTCTTTTTTTCGTCGCCGCTTAATTTTATGCGTGCGAGCAATCCAACATGTTCGACCTGATCAGGTGTGATCATGCTCCACTACTCGGGTATCATGGTACATATTGGTATCGCAGATATCCCGGATAGGGTATATAGTCACGCAAACACATATATACAACCCGGACTTGCTATATATGTCATGCATATATCCTGCCCACCTGTGCGCGGGTGGTATTAGGTATATACATGTATATATAGATGTGCATACTGCAATGCACTCGACGACGGTGCCTGCCATGACCACAGAGAAGAGAAAAGTACAATTAACCGGCGGTTCAACGCTCATCATATCGCTACCGATCAAATGGGTAAGAGAAGTCGGAATAAATCCCGGCGACGAGGTTTTTATAACTCCACAGTTGGACCGGTCACTACTGATGACTACCGCGCCAAAGACCAAGGAACAGATGTACGAGACGACCATCAAGCTGTTCCCTGACGAAAGCCCCGAGAATAACCTCAGAATACTGATCGCTCATTATCTGGTTGGGTATGACATCATAAAACTGATCTCGCAAAAGGGGTTTGGCGCATCTGACCGGAAATGGATCAAAGATGCCGTGCGAAAGCGGCTGATCGGACTTGAGGTGATAGAAGAGTCACAGAACGAACTGATCCTCCAGAGTCTGCTAAATTACCATGATCTACCACTGACAAAGACGATGCAGAGCATGTCCAGAATCATATCCTCGATGCAAGAGGATGCGATGCAGGCGCTCCGCGATAACGACACCGACCTTGCACAGGACATTATTCAGAGGGATGATGAGGTCGATCGCTTCTACCTCCTGATCATCAGGCAGTTAAAGGCTGCGATCGAGGACGTGCAGCTGTCCGAAAAGATCGGGCTGGCACACCCAAGAGAATGTCTCGGATACCGGCTGATTGTGAAGAGTATGGAGCGAATCGGCGATCATGCCGAAAAGATCGCGAGAAACATAATAAAAATGGACTGCAGTGTCGATAACATCGATCAGATCTGCAAAATGGGCGATATGGCACACGACGTCTTCACGCGAGCGATAACCTCGCTTTCCAGAAAGGATATGAAAGAAGCGAACGATGTCATCACAGATGCGGAAAAAGTTGTTGCAATGGGGATCTCAATCAGCAAAGAAAATAATATAGATTGCGATATGACGGACATCAGCTTCATCCTCGAGAGCCTGCGAAGGATCGCTGAATACGGCGCGGATATAGCCGAGATATCGATCAACCTGAACACCGAAGAACTGCGAAGTTCCCGAAAGCTCCTGAAGAGCTAAATAATATTTGCCATGAGCATCAGCACGTAGACCACGGAAAATCCCAGCGTCGAAAGCAGCGCAACATGGACTTTGGTGAACCGGATCGCCAGAACCGCATATACGAGTATGACAAGCCCGATCATGAGCGTGTAATCAGACAGTTCGATTGGTGTTTGCAGTAGTACAACCATGATTCATCCAGAGATGTGTTGATATTTAAGGCTTTCGGGGCTGCGAGCCGCCATCGATGTGAGAAGATTATTATACTAAAGCGCCATATTCTACCACAATGCAAATTGCAGCAACCCTCGAACTGCAGGACAAACCCGGACAGCTTCTGGCGGCACTCACACCACTCTCCACACTTAGCGGCAACATCATCAGCATCGTGCATCACCGCGACCAGAGAACGTCACGTGGCAAGATCCCGGTGCAGATCGTATTTGAGATCGATGAACATAATCACAGGTCACTCATCGATGCGCTCGGGAAAAACGGCATCAACATTGCAAAGATCAATGAAAGCCCGCTGATCGAACGAGAGTCAGTGATCCTGATCGGGCATATCATACACACCGACATCATAGACACGATCGACCGCATCGACCGCACCGGATTCGCAGAGGTCACAGACATCTCCATCGCAATGCCCGAGATCGAGGCAGAGTCGTCCGCACACATAATCATCGAGGCAACCGGTAAATCAGAACTTGTGGCAGCGGTTAATATCCTGAAAGGTATCGC
>JAYEGG010000374.1:0-8381 GCA_034658995.1 Methanobacteriota archaeon
GAGAATCCGGATATGCCGACAAGGATGACCGAAGAGGAGAGGGAGGTACAGCTCGCGAAATACGGACTCGATAAGCCGCTTTTTGAGCAATACGTTGATTATATGGTCAAACTCAGCAGAGGAGATCTCGGACGCTCGATATACTTAAAGACCCCTGTCCTGGAGGTGGTGCTTAGCAGATTGAAGTGGACGCTGCTTCTCACCGGAACCTCAACCGTGATATACATGCTGCTGGGAATCTTCCTTGGTGCGGGGTCTGCGTGGGCAAGAGGGAAGAAGAAGGACACATGGAGCTTAATCACCATTCTCACAGTGAGTTCGTTCCCGACATTCTTTCTCGGAACACTCTTCGTAATATTCTTAGCATTTAACTTAGGTCTATTTCCGCTCGGTGGCGCAAATACAATCGGTGCTTCATACGCAAATCCGCTCGAGGAGGCACTCGACATCCTGCACCACTTAGTCCTTCCTGCTGCAACCCTCATAATAGCCCATATTGGCGGAACATACCTTCTGATGAGAAATTCGATGCTGGGCGTCATTGGCGCTGACTACATCCTCTCAGCGCGGGCAAAAGGCTTGAGCGAGCGATACATCCGGAACAAGCACGCAATCAGGAACGCGCTGCTCCCGATCGTCACGATGGCGGCACTAATGATTGGATTCATGATCACCGGGACGATATTCGTCGAAAAGGTATTCGCATACCCGGGTATCGGACTTCTGCTGTACGATTCAGTGCTATGTCGCGATTACCCACTCTTGCAGGGGATATTCTTATTCATAGCGATTCCCGTTGTCATCGCAAACTTCATCGCTGATATGACCTATATATGGCTGGATCCAAGGGTGGGGGACGAATGACCGGAATGAAAGTGAATGATGTACTCGGATCGCTCGGACTTGGAATACTGGCGATTCTTGTTTTAGTCGCAATCTTCGCACCGCAGATCGCGCCTTATGATCCGCACGATACGTACAAGCGGATGGAGCGCCCGAGTTCAGAGCACCTGCTTGGAACAAACGACGTAGGAAACGATATCTTAAGCGAGGTCATCTACGGGGCACGGGTATCTCTCTTCATCGCATTCACAGTCTCTATAACAGCGATTATAATCGGCACAGCACTCGGTCTTATCGCAGGATACTCTGGCGGGGTACTCGGATTTCTGATCATGCGAATCGTGGATATCTCCCTCACAATCCCGAGGCTGGTTCTGATCATCGTAATCGCAGCGTTCATGCCGCAGAGCATCTGGAATCTGATAGCGGTCTTCATAATCTTCGGGTGGGTGATGACGACACGAATCGTCAGATCCGAGGTTCTGACACTCAGGAGCCAGTACTACGTCGATTCCGCAAAGATGCTTGGCGGCAGCGATCTCTACATCCTCTGGCGACACATCCTACCGAACGTGGTTCCACTGGTCGTTGTCCAGTTCATAATGGAGACGAGTCATGTGATAATCGCAGAAGCAGGACTCTCTTTTCTGGGGCTCGGGGATCCTGTGGCAAGGAGCTGGGGCACGACGTTCTATTACGCATTCGAGTGCCCGACCCTCATCACGTCGGATGTCTGGATGTGGTGGATGCTCCCGCCCGGGCTCTGTATCGTCGCAACCGTGCTCGGGTTCACGTTCGTTGGGTACGCTCTTGAGGAGCGGCTGAACCCAAAATTAGGGACCGTGGTGGGGATGGAAGCATGATTCTCAGAATCTCTGAGCTGAAGACTCATTTTTCGACTCCGGACGGACTCGTGAGAGCGGTTGATACGATCGATCTCTCGATACGTGATAGGGAGACCGTCGGCTTGATCGGCGAAACCGGCTGCGGGAAGACGGTGCTTGGTCTTACGCTCATGCGTCTTCTGCAATCGTCCACAACGATAGAGGGAACGATCATATATAAGGGAACAAATCTTCTTAAGATCAGTGAGGCAGAGATGAGACTGATCCGGGGAGAAGAGATCGCAATGATCCTCCAGAACCCAACGACCTCCCTAAACCCGGTCATGCGTGTGGGAGAGCAGATTGCAGAGGCGATCCGACTCCATCAGGGGCTGAACAAGAAGGATGCAGCAAAGAAGGCGGTCGAGATGCTCGGTGCAGTCAGGATCCCGTCGCCGGCACAGCGTGCGAACGAATACCCCCATGAGTTCAGCGGGGGAATGAAGCAGCGCGTCATGATTGCGATGGGGCTTGCATGCAATCCATCACTCATCATAGCAGACGAACCCACAAAAGGGCTCGACGTCACGATAAAGTCACAGATCATAAGACTCCTGAAAGAGGTGACAGAAGAGACTGCGATGCTCCTCATAACCCATGACCTTGGCGTCGCAAGAGCGCTCTGTGACCGGATTGCGCTTATGTATGCAGGAGAGCTGGTGGAATGTGCGCCGGCAGGTGAGATCTTTGACGCCCCGCTACACCCATACACCAGAGGATTTTTAGGCTCGCTTCCGAGAAATGGGCTTGTGCCGATACCTGGCATGAGCCCATCACTCATCAATCTCCCGGATGGGTGCAGGTTTCATCCGAGATGTGCAAATGCCAAGGCGATATGCCGGAGGAAACATCCGGATATGATCGAGATCGAAGACGGACACTTTGTGAGGTGTTTTGATGCTTGAGGTTACCGGATTAACAAAATATTTTTCGTCAGGGCTTATACGAAAACGATATCAGAGAGCGGTTGATGACGTATCATTCAAAATCAAGAAGGGCGAAACGCTCGGACTTGTCGGGGAGAGCGGATGCGGCAAGACAACGATCGGCAGATTGATCCTGCGATTAACCAAACCAACCAGTGGGAAGGTGTTATTCGATGGTACCGATCTCTTTGCGCTAAATAGAAGAGAACTGCTTGCGATCAGACCAAGAATACAGATGATATTCCAGGATCCTGATTCCTCGCTCAATCCAAGGATGAAGATCGGAACAAGCATCGCAGAACCTTTGAAACTGCATGGCACAATCCCGGAAGCAGAAAGAGAGCAGAGAATCAGAGAACTGATAGAGACCGTGGGGCTCAACCCCGAGCATGTCAACCGGTACCCCTATCAACTGAGCGGCGGTCAGAACCAGCGTGTTGTGCTTGCAAGGATTCTTGCAATGAATCCGGATCTCATCATCGCTGATGAGCCCACATCCTCGCTCGACGTCTCGGTTCAGGCGCAGATCCTGAATCTGATGAAGGATCTACAGAAAGAGTTCAATCACACATATCTCTTCATATCCCATGACCTCGATGTTGTCCGGATCATGGCTGACCGCATCGCAGTAATGTATCTCGGGCGGCTGGTCGAAATCGGAGAGACCAGGGATATATACGATCACGCAAAGCATCCGTATACACAGGCACTGCTCTCTGCTGCCACGGTGGATACAGGGGAAAAGCAGATCGTTCTTGAAGGCGAGACCTCAAGCCCGCTCGATATGCCCGCAGGATGCAGGTTTCATACACGGTGCCCGTACCGGGAAGAGAGATGCGCAATTAAGGAGCCTGAACTCCTCGAGGTTGGGCAGGGACATTATGTGGCATGTCATCTCGTTTGATATTACGTATCAAAATCTTTATATGTAAAATGATGCAAGGTTACAAAAAATATGATTATGAAGACTGAGCCAATTTCAAAGAAGATGTTACTGTTCATGCCGGTCGTGGCGCTCATAGTATTTACAACCGGCGCGGCAGCACAAGAAGAAGAGAATGCCAGCGTCAGGGTCAATGCGCCTGAATTCATATCTGGCACGTTCGATGTCACGATCGATGTCCATAATGTGGTTAATCTCTATGGTGGGAATTTTGATCTCTCTTTCGATCCGGATGTTGTGAATGCGAATGGTGTTTATAAGGGGGAGATTGATGGCGCAACGGTGGCGATAGACAATGAGGATAGGTATTTGATGGAGGATAATAGAGTCCGCGTGCTCTTCAATATCGACGACGTAGATAACCCCCACGGGGTGAGCGGGTCCGGATATCTGGCAATGATCCGCTTTGAGGTGGTGGGGGGTGATGGCGATACCAGCGCCCTTGAACTATCCGACGGACTTCTCAGCTGTTATGAATCTGATGATCACCCACTGTTAGCGGGTAATCGTATTATACCACCGGAGATAAATGCAGACTGGTCGGGCGATGTGGTGACTGTCGGTGACGCTGGCACGGTCAAGACTGAGAAAATAGCATCGACGCCAGTACGGACCGCAACACCAAGATCATCCACCCCCTCGCTCGATTCAGGTGCGGGATCGGTTACCGCATCAACACCTGCAACAGAGCACGCACCAGATGTGGCAGTACCGGTCGGAGCATCCGAAAGGGATGAACCGGACTGGTGGGACGTGATGGTAGAACATAATTTTATTGGGACCTACCTATTTATTGGATTACTGGCTTTCACCTATACACTGATATTGCTCAAATAATCATGCACCAACAGAAGAGACCCCCTAAACGACTTGCAATCATTGCGCTGATACTAACCCTATCCGTGATCTTTGCAGCACACGCAGCAGCGGAGGATACGACAGTCTATGTCGATGCCCCTGAGTACGTACTCAGCGGCACATTCGACGTTGAAATAAAGATTAAAGACGTTCACGAATTGGATAGCGGAGAGTTTCATCTTCTCTTTGATCCGAATGTTGTGGACGTAACCGGTGTTACGGCTGGGGACATAGGGGCGATGAACATAGTGTTTACGAATAAGCGCAGTGATAAGATCCAGGGTATCGGCATCATCGCGGTGACGTTCGATATCAGTGGTACGAGTGGGGTAAGCGGTTCGGGGAGCCTGGCAACGGTCGGTTTTGATGTGGCCGGAACCGATGGGACTTGTAGTTTTCTGAATATATCCAACCCAAACCCCATATACAACCCCATAACAGACTTCTATGAAGGAAAACTCTGGGATATATCCACTGAAGAGATAACTGCGAAATGGGAGAATGGCGTCGTTTGCATCGGTGATCCCTCATCGTTTGACGATCCCCCGGATTCTGGTAATTCTACGGATTCTAATACTTCACTGCGGGATACGCCAGAAGCCAAAGTCACTATTTTTGTTGAAAATCGCGACGACGATGATTTATTCGTCAAGCTATCCATCGATGGGGATTTTCTAGAGCAAGAGGAAATCAAAGACGGTGATAACAAAAGATATTATGAGGGTCGTAGAATGCCCGAAGGGGTTCACATTTTCAAGATCGAATGGCATGATCATGACACCGGCAAAGACTATGTAAAAACCAAAGAATGCAGCGTGTCCGGCATAACTGCTGTAACTCTTATGACCGATGAACACACCGAAGATGATGATAAGCTCAGTGCCCGTGTGTATGTGAAGAACCTTGACGATGATGTTCTGAATGAGGTCTATCTATATATCGATGGGGAGTACAGAAAGTACAAGAGCATCTCGTCTGGTAGCATAGTCGAATATGACGAGTATGAGTTTGAGAAGGACGAAGATGCATTGCATTCATTCAGGATCGAATGGTTCGATCCGGGAACTAATGTAACTTATGAAAAGATCGTTAGAAGTTACATAACAGGTGAAGAAGCTGTAACTCTATATGTGGATAGGCATACGGAAGCGGATATAATTTTATTGTCTGAAGATACGCCAACTCCGGTTTCAACTATTTCCAGGTCAGCCTCAACCTCTACAAGCACGGTTAAAGAATCAACCCATACCCCAACAGAAACACAGATCACCGAAATGCACACCGACCCTGCACTGACACAAGATCATATCGAGAATAGTGGTATGGGGCAGCATATCAGCGCCACATGCACATTGATCGCGTTTGTTTCTGTTTTGTTCGTGCTGATGCAGATCCGAAGAATTTAGAGTGCGCAGAATCGACTGATGCATAAAGCGTCACCACATAGATGATTGCGCTCGCGAATTGTCAAAGCGCCTGATTATCTCGATACTGATGTCATTCAGATTAAACTGGAGTGAGCCTTTTTACCAACGACGTAAGCGATCATCAACGCTATTCCAGCTACGGTTGTTACTAATCCTGAAATTTGTAGTACATCCACCAGGTTAGGTTCTACGGAACACGACTTTATCAGAAGCGCTATTCCTAATAAAAAGAAGAACAATCCGGTAATTAATCTGTGTTCAGGTCTTTCTTGCTTCTCTTCCGGCTTCCATAGTCCCCGGTCTATCAGGTCGATCTTCTTCTTATGTTCCAAATGAGCCAGGAATACGTAGCATGCCATTGCTGCGATTATTATTAAGACCAATTCAATCATGTTACAGCCAAATGTTATAAGATATACTTAAAGTTAACCATTTCAGTCATACCAGGACTGTCACGCCATCCGGGGTCACATGAGATTCCATAAATCCGCTCAAGTGAGTTGTTAGGTGAAATCTGTGAAATCCGTGTTCATCTGTGGCTAAAAGCTTTTATCAGCCATAGATTTTGCAGGCGGACACGGGTTAAATGTTATCTTCCAAAAACAAGATTCATTCAAGAGATTTCATACTATATTTGGGTTTATCTGACCGCACCACCGACGAGGATATGACCCAAACACCACATAATGTGACAACCCCCATGTCAGTCATACCGAAAGGTTTATCAATAATACGTCATTGTAACATATCTTTAATGATATCCAAAATAATCTCTACAACTGTCATAATTCTGGTGGTGTCGATAATACTTGCAACCCCTGTAGCGGCAGACTCAACAGGTGTCAGTCTCAACGCCCCTGAAATGATGGATGGTAATTTTAGTGTCACAATAGATATAGAAAACGTCGCCGATATTGATTCAGGGCAGTTTGATCTTCATTTCGATCCGGCTGCCGCGCGTGTCGTGAGCGTTGATGATGGAAATATCGGTGGAGCAACCATACCCATAGACAACTGGGCAGCCGTTGGCGAAAACAGCATCAGGATACTCTTTAATCTTCCGGGCCTCGATGGCGCATCCGGATCCGGATCGCTTGCAACGGTGCATTTTGAGACGATAGTGCCGGGAAATTGTGCCATGGAACTGTCTGACGGATTGCTCGTTGATACTATGGCGAAAGAGATATCTGTGAGCTGGAACGGCGTTGAAAGTGCTGCAACTGAGACTGGAACAACAACTCCGGTAGACGCGACTGAAGAAACACCAGGATTCGGAGCGCTACTTACGATATGTGTCCTTGCAGCAGTAATCTTTGCGTTCAGGAGCAAGAAATAAACGATATGGTGTTATTGTATTGTGCGGGCAGCACACGCCGTCTGCACAATTGATTTTGGAAACTACGCAGGTAAGTGCTTAAGGATCACGAATGACATGAATAAATGAGTTTCACGAATGCTAAACCAGAATAAATTCGTGTCATTTGTCCATTCGTTAATTTCGTGATAAAAATTGCCTATAATAGACCAAATTCTCGATAAACTCCCCACAACCAAAGTATAGTTGGGTTTTGGTGAATGATCGATATGGCTGGTCATTTGAACATCGCGCAGTGCCGATGTGGTGAAGTTGCATAATGGTGTCTTCAGGTGCTGAATATTACAATTTTGAAATAATTTTAAATTTATTTATTTAGTCAATACGCATATGACATCTGATTGTTTTACGATTCCATGATACGAAAGTTTTAAGTAGTATTTCAATAAGTCACATCCTGTGATTTGCACTACAGCAATGATGCAAGAACAGAATAGGTAATGATGGAAGTATAACAATGAAAGCAAGATATATAATCTACTGCGCGCTGATAGCTCTTGCAGTGTTCAGTGCACCGGCATCGGCAGACGGTGATATGATCACAGTCGGTGATGTGAACAGCGATGGCATGATCACCACCGCAGATTCAATACTCGCGATGCAGATGTCGGTCGGAAGCATGCCACCCGATATCGAGCGCGCTGATGTGAATTACGATGGTGAGGTCAACTCACTCGATGCACTCATGATATTGACAATGGCGCAGAAGGCGCAGAAGGCGCAGGTCCGTGTCAATGCGCCTGATGTTGTGTCTGGTGAATTCGATGCCACGATAGATATCTACAATGTAGTTGATCTTGATTCAGGGCAGTTTGATCTCTGGTTTGATTCAGGTGTCGTGAACGTGACCGGCGTTGATTCAGGAAGCATAGATGGCACAGTGATTCCAGTCGGTAACTGGACAGTCATGCATGGCACAGATAACTGGGATTACGACAAGCTTGTCAGGGTAGTCTTCGACATGCCAGAAGTCACCGGAGTAAGCGGATCAGGACACATTGCAACGATCCACTTTGAGGTAACAGGCACAGCCGGAGATACGGGCGTTCTGGACCTATCAGATGGATTGCTCGTTAGTACCGGATCAGA
This sequence comes from Methanobacteriota archaeon, assembly GCA_034658995.1. Taxonomy (GTDB): domain Archaea; phylum Halobacteriota; class Methanosarcinia; order Methanosarcinales; family Methanogasteraceae; genus Methanogaster_D. The sequence goes on from JAYEGG010000374.1 coordinate 8,346, forward strand.
TGAGATACCCGCGCTCTGGAACGATTGCGAGGTGAC
>JAYEGG010000375.1:0-1862 GCA_034658995.1 Methanobacteriota archaeon
AGAACACACGCGAAAGACGTGGAGACAAAGATTAACAACACCCTTAGCGTCTCTCGCGCCTTTCTCGTTAAATTGAAAAACAAGAACGCAAGGTCGCAAAGACGTGGGTGGCGCAAAGAATAAAAATCCTTCTGGTCGGGGACATGCCTCTGATTTTAAAATGGTGTCAGTTACCCTCTAATTTGAAACAGATACGGAAAGATGGCAAACTACCAGTTCAAGTAACGGGATCAATGGTGCTCTGGCGCGCAGCTGGCATGATCACAGGATCGTGATGTCGCTTGCTGTTGCAGGGCTGGTTGCTGGCGATACGGAGATCGACACCGCGGAATCAGTTGCGGTCTCGTGCCCAAGGGTTCGCCCGGGATATGGGGCGGCTTGGCGCGGGGGTTTTGGTATGTCAATCCACCGACACTTGAGCCCGGATGCGGGCGCATACTTATGCAAGCACCGGTATAAACTGCGGTTTTTACGGGCATCTTTGGGCGCTGTACTGATTTCATTACCGATGCCGCATAACAAGATGATCACAAGATCCACCAGAGACACGGCGCCCCTGGGTGAGCACAACCATGAACAAAAAAACCACAATACTCTGTTCCGCAGCCGATCAGGCAAGCATGAACATCAAAGAGAACTTAATCGCACTCCATGACTGGGTGTGTGATGGGGAGGTCTATGAATCCAGGTGGTGCAGGATCGTTACGGTCGAGAAACTCCATATCTTCTGCGATCATATCGATTCTGAACTTGAGAAGCGCGGACTTCCTACAGACATGATCATCTTTGCATCAAAACACAAAAGTGACAGCGGGCAACGGTTGTTCTCCGCCCATTTCACAGGAAATGTCGGGGACGCTAAATTCGGGGGAAATCCCCGCGAACTCGCCCCGGCAGCGCCGCAGGCACTAAAATCGTTCCTCGAATCGGTGCGTGACCTTGCAATCGGTACTGATTACGGGGTCTCTATGGAATCGACACACCACGGACCAACCGCTCTCTCTGTGCCATCGATGTATGTCGAGATCGGCAGCGGAGAGGCAGAATGGGTTGATCGGGATGCGGGCAGGATCGTTGCCAGCGCGATTCTGGGTATGTGTATGAACATGAGTGCAGGTCCGCGTGAGCTCGAGCCCGAGTCCGCCGCCCCGGTTGCGGTTGGCTTTGGCGGGGGGCATTATGCGCCACGGCAGACAAAACTGATCTTTGAGACCAGGATCACGTTCGGGCACAACTTCCCCAAGTACCAACTGGACAGTCTCGATGACGGACTGATCCTTGAAGCACTTCTGAAATCCAATGCTGATTTTGCGTACTTTGACCGGAAGTCGATGAAAGCTGCAGAGCGTCACCGCATCAGCGCCGTGATCGAGGATCTCGGGTACGAAGTCCTGCGAGAAAGTAGAATTCGAGAGCGCTTTCGGGTGATGACGGTGAAACGGGGGGATGACCGGGAAAATGCGGGGGGAGGGATTTGAACCCACGAATGTCTGCACAACAGGATCTTAAGTCCTGCGCCGTTGACCTGGCTTGGCTACCCCCGCAGAGGGGCTCGAGTTTCCGTCGGACGTATCTTTAATCTTTTCTAACTCGAGGGAGAGAACAGAAGAGATATTTTCTCTTAAATCAGCCATACAATTCCATCCCTTCTTTTTCTACTAATCTATTAAATAGATTGCCCTTGCCTGGACTTTGGGATCGCTGCAGAATAACCGGGCAAGGTTGAACATCCTCGAACGTATGTGTTTAGCCAAGGCGAAAAACCACGAGATTACACAAGATTTCACGAGATTAACACAGAAATCTTGTGAAAATCTGTGTAATCTCGTGGTTCCGCATGTATTTAGCTGCAATCTTATAGT
>JAYEGG010000376.1:0-8304 GCA_034658995.1 Methanobacteriota archaeon
TGAAGAATCTCTTGATGATCTGGAATATCAGGACTTCTGGCTCCGCCCCCACCTGAAACGAAGAATCATGGCAGAAGCTGAATTCATCAGGCTGAAGCGAGAACGTGATCTGCCATAAGGTGAACGGGCACTGCACGAAAACGCGCGTCAGATCGAGGTACACTGTGAGTCCGGGCACTGAACATCCGAGCTCAGAAGTCCCCCGCCGCTGAAATTCTACTGGCGAGCCACCGCCGTCGATCCCCATCCCGCGATCACGACGCTCACGGGAATCTTGTCAGAACCAACTGTGGGTGGGGCTGTCTAATGATTTTCGCGCCGGGGGGTAACTATTGTGTGTCTGACAATTTATCATGTATAACTCAATTAAACCGACATATCGGTGACTTCTTATACCATAAGGTGTGCTTGTGATATGGAACGTCCACGAACCCCCATACGATCCACAGACACACCACAGGTGTTTGATGACCCTGCACCGTTTGCGCGACGGACGTAAATCGAAACAACCAAATAGGAGAATAGTATATGAATACAAATAGCATGATATTAATACTTGCGCTCATAGTCCTGCTCTGCGGGCAACCACCGGGCGCGGCATCAATGGATATATCCACCCCACAAGATCCAATATTAACAAAAATCGATCCGAAATTGATTGAATTGGCTTCAGACGAAAGTGCGGTTGAACCAATCAAGCAGGATACCCCGGTGACGCAGATGGCAGTATCGGGTATTGGGGCGGTACCGACAGTTGATGTGATTGTCATTACGTCGGAACGCTACGATTTGTCAGGGTACATGGGAATTACGGCTACTTCCGAAACAAGGTTGCCTGGAACTTACCGGACATTCGGATCTTTGCAGATCGACAGTGACCTGTTACAGAAGCTGCTGAAGATGGCTTCGGTGGAAGAAGTGGTTGCTGTGAACAGTTTACGACCGGTCGACGCGCCAGAACCACCTGACCCGGATCCGGTTGGCAGGGCTGCGCCGGAGGATGCTGTAAAGAACAACATACATCCAACAAACCCGCACCCGGCAGAGCCTGATATGTGGCTGGCTGCAATGGAACATGGCGCCGTGAATGCGTGGAACAATGGATTCACAGGAACCGGCACCAAAGTTGCAGTCATCGACAGTGGCGTTGACTTTGCACATCCTGACCTGCAGGGGACACAGGCAAGGGTTGACGACCCCACTTCACCGTACGATGGATGGCCAATCGCATTTGACCCATATTCCATGCTGTATTACCTGGCATACGAAGGAGCGGCATTCCCGGGTATCAGAAGCTGGTACTCTAATACAAGCAGCACAGATGTAGATTCAAATACGGATGGATTGCTCGATACTTACGGTTACGTGGTCACTGGAATCGTGAGCCAGAGCGGCACATATCATGTAGGAGTCCACCCGGACAAGATGTTATATGAATGGAAGTATTCCGAGTATGTGGCAGTTCTTGTGGTAGATATCACCACTGCAGGAGTGTATGACACTGTGTATGTGGATCTGGACAATGACAAGGACTTTACAGACGAAAAGGCATGTGTCAGGGGCGATGAGATATCATGGCACGACCTGAACTCAGATGGATATGCAGACATATCCGGCGGGATGATATATTTCATTGCAGACGGCACGAATCCGATACCATATTCGGATGTGTTTGCACATTGGTGGGAATTTCCACTAACAATTCCCGGCAATGGCAATCTTGTTGCTTTCATGGGTTCTCTTGACTTTCTGGAGGACCATGGAACGCTCTGTGCCTCAGCCGTTGCAGCCCAGGGGCGATCCGGAGAGAGTTCCTGGAATGCCGGAGATGGATTTGTGCAGGGTATGGCGCCAGATACAAAGATAATAGCGGTAGGGAACTACTACAATGCCCAGATCTTGGATGCATACTACTTTGCAGTCGAAGGATACGATGGAACACCTGGGACCGGAGATGAGGCGCAGATCGTAAGCTGCAGCTTTGGTGACTCGGGCATAATAAACGATGGCTGGGATTTTGAGTCAAGACACATAGACGCTATAACAACAAGCTATAATCCGGAAGCAACCTTTACAATATCAACCGGAAACGGCGGATTCGGGTACGGCACAGCATCAAGTCCTCTAAGCCCGGGGGTATTGAGTGTCGGCGCGTCCACCTGTTACTGGGATTACGAACCTGTTTCTGATCCGGCGCAGTACAACTGTGGAGATGTGATACCATTCTCGAATCGGGGACCAAATGCCGTAGGGCAGGTAGATCCCGATGTTGTCACAGTGGGATCGGGGGGCGCCGGTGACATACCCCTGAACCATGGGTGCAACGGATACACCGCATGGGAGACGTGGGGTGGAACAAGTCTTTCAGCACCGGCAACTGCCGGAGAACTGGCGCTTGTGTATGATGCATACAACCAGACGAATGGTGTATTCCCGGGTTCGGAACTTGCAAGGAACATTCTCATGTCCGGAGCTGACAACATCAACTATGATGTGCTGCAACAGGGCGCAGGATTCACCAATGCGGATAGGGCAACCCGGATAGCAAGTGAGATGGGTGGATTGATGGTTACACCCGCATCCCTGACGGTTGGAGATTACAGGGGCACCAAATACGAGGTGTTTTCAGGGATAATAAGTCCCGGAGAATCAGATACCCTGACACTCACAGTGGAGAACCACGATCTATCCGGTCCGGTTACTGCAACCATCTCAGACTCGGTGCTGGAAAGAACCGGAGTATGGACGACCACGATAGATGCTGACGGCACCTTAGAGGATGGATACCAGTTCACAGAACCGGATTACCTGATAGATATAACCGGCGAGATACCATCCGGAACCAATCTCCTGAAGGCTACTTCTTACATTGATTTCAGTGCGTTTGACCCGGACGGGGACTATGAATACGACGAGGTGTATAGGCTCCTTGTCTACAAGTGGAACGACCTTGACAGCGATGGAATCTACTGGAATGATTTGAACGGAGATGATGTGGTTCAGGCTGGCGAGGTTGATCGCGACTCAGGATACGAACTCAACCGGTTCTCGTATGGCTACAACTATGCAAACATTAACGAAGTCTTCCTCCGCGATCCTGACCCCGTGCTTCGTGGTGCAGATGCGATCTTGATTGGTCTTCAGCACCGTGTCGGCACCGGAAGCACCGCTGTTAATATCCAGCTGGAATTCTATGAGAATGCGGATTGGACATGGGTTACAGAGAGCCACAGCACTTTATCCGTGCCTGCGGGAGGATCAGCTACATTTGACGCAACAATAAGCGTACCAGCAGATACCGGTATCGGGCTTTACGAAGGAAAGATCCTTGTGAGCGATAGTATAAACGAGACCGTGGTCCCGGTGATTGTGAATGTGGCAGCAGATACGACGACATTCGAGTTTGGCGGAAATACACTGACTACTGACCTGTACGACAACAACCGGATATTCGGAGGTTTTAGTTGGGAATGGAGATACGAAGTCGGTGACTGGCGATTCTATTTCGTGGACATACCGGATGATGCCGATATCGGACCCGGGAGTAAATTGCTGATCGATGTGACCTGGGAGAATGTGCCAACAGACATAGATGTACATGTCCTGGGTCCGACATCGGATTCGTTCACACCTGACCCCAGATACGGTCCCTACACGCTTGACAGCTATGGCAGCAGTGCTGACACATACATAGGTGATGGTAAGTTCCGGTTTGATACCGCCACCGGTGGAGCAGAGGAAATCATAAGCGCGGATGTGAGCACAGGACTGCATGAGATCGTGTTGCACAATGTCCTTTACGCAGGACAGTCGTTCTCAGAGAGGATATCGGGCAAAGTAGCAACCGTGTCCATAAACCCGGCAGAAATGCATCAGACGGTGCCTGCCATGACCGTTGGCAGCCAGACATTCGAGTTCGTGTCCGGAATGGACCTTTCCGGACTCAGTGTGCAGGCGTATGGGCTGTCACCGCCACGGGAATATGTTAGTCAGTCGATCTCGCAGGATAACCCGTACGACCCAATGACCTCAAGCTGGACCAGGGAATACACTGTATCCGGCGCCGGACTCATTGAGGTGTCAACCACCAGTTCCGAGAGTATTGATATAGACCTCTACCTGATACATGACTCCAACGACAATGACCTCCCGGAGCCGGGCGAAATAATCGCATCGTCAACCACACCCGCTGCGGATGAGTGTGTCTCAGCCGTATTGCCGGACGATGGACGATACTGGGTATTTGTGCACGGGTGGAGTGTACCGGATGAGCCGTCAACCTTTGATTGCACTGTGAACGTGATCGATGGAACCGATCTGGCAGTCAGCGATCTTCCGGGTGGCGCCATATCGGCAGACACACCATGCGACTTTACAGTGACATATACTGCCCCTGATGCGGCAAGCGTGTATGATGGGCTGATATTCGTGGGACCAACGAATGCCCCTGCGGCATTGCGTGTGCCTGTGACTATCACAACCACGGAAGCATCGCCACCAGAGTCGGATCCGCAACCGGTCCCGACACTCACGCCACATGGTATTGTGCTCATGATCGGGCTTCTGGCGGTGGCTGGATCTGTTATGCTGCGAAGAAGGGAGTAACCTCTCTTCTCGTGCTTTCTTTTTTTGTCTCGTGCAGACGGGCATCTTTCGCTAATCAAAATGAGACACTGCTCGTTGAGGGGTCTGCCGCAGACGTGGTGCGGGCGTTTTCCGAACGTGAGCGTTGCGGCTACGCTGAGCCTTGCAGGCATTCCGGGTATATGAGTACGGTGGTGTGGATCATTGCTGATCCGGGGGTTGCGCTGAAGTTCCTGAGGTCAAGGATACAGGGGAGTTCGGAGCGCTTGTGGTCTTGGGCCGTCGCCAGAGAATCCGATGGCGAGTTACATCACTGTTCTCTCATCGATCGCGACGCTCATGGAAAGCTTAACGGAGCCTGCCAGAGCGGGGACTTGTGGGCGGATGAACAGCCAAACCACTGTAAAATCTGCCCGTTAGTGTGACGATCGTGCCCTGTTGTAACACGACCCATCAGGGGTGGCGCGATAACAAATATATACTACAACAGTATATCAACAACAGATGACCGACTCGAACAAATCCGATCTCGATTATAAAAGGCTTGGTCTTATGGCTGGGCTTGAGATTCATCAGCAACTCGATACCGCCTGCAAGCTCTTCTGCAGATGCCCGACGATGCTTCGGGATACGCGCGAATCAACTTACGAGTTTTTCAGATACCTGCGACCGACCAGAAGCGAGATGGGGGAGACTGATCAGGCTGCGCTCGATGAGGCAAAGGTCATCCGTAAATTCATATACAAAGCATATCCGAGCACCTGTCTGGTCGAGAACGATGAAGAGCCACCTCGCGAGTTAAATGAGGAAGCAATCAATATCACACTCACAACCGCCAAACTGCTGAATATGCAACCTGTTGACGAGATCCACATCATGCGCAAGCTCGTGATCGATGGCTCAAACACATCCGGGTTCCAGCGCACATCGCTCGTTGCAACCGGCGGGCACTTCGAGACGTCGCACGGCAGGGTTGGCGTTGATGTGCTCTGCCTTGAGGAGGAGGCTTGCCAGCGGGTCGAGGAACAGGAGGGCGCTGTTGTGTTCTCGCTCGACCGCCTCGGCATCCCATTAGTCGAGATCGGCACCGCTCCTGACATAATCTCGCCAGCACACGCAAGAGAGGCAGCCGAGCACATTGGCATGATCCTGCGCTCAACCGGGTTTGTGAAGCGGGGAATAGGCACGATCAGGCAGGACGTCAACATCTCGATTGCAGACGGTGCAAGAGTGGAGGTTAAGGGCGTGCAGGAGCTTGACCTGATAGAAACAATCGTGGAACAGGAGGCGTTCAGGCAGGTCAGGCTGCTTGAGATCAGAGACGAACTACGCGGGCGCGGAGCATCGGTCGGCGAGGTTACGGACGTAACGCATGTTTTCAAGGGCACAAAGTCTGCGGTCGTAGGGAAGAAGATGGGGTGCGTGCTTGCCCTTCGTCTTTGTGGATTTGCGGGCATGGCAGGTGCTGAAATTCAGCCGGACCGCCGTCTCGGATCCGAATTTTCGGACCGGGCAAAGAAAGCAGGTGTTGGGGGCATATTCCACACCGATGAACTGCCCGGCCACGGGATCACCGAGACAGAGGTCGAGACATTACGAACCAGTGTCGGTGCAGAGGCTGGCGATTGCGTGGTCATTGTCGCTGATGCACACGACCGGGCAGCAAATGCGCTGCAGGCAGTCATTCTGCGGGCAGAGCAGGCGCTCACCGGTGTGCCAGAGGAGACGCGAAAGATGCTGCCAGCCGGCACCACCGCATTCCTGCGACCGCTCCCCGGCGCTGCGCGGATGTATCCCGAAACCGATGTGCCCCCTGTGCCAGTCACCGGCAGAATCGACAAAATAACCACACCCGAACTGTTATCAGAGCGAAAGAATCGTTATGCAATGGAATACGACCTCTCAGATGATCTGGCTCGGCAGATCGTGTATTCGAGTCGTCTGGCGCTCTTTGATGCCACTATGGATTCGGTGAGCGTGGATGGTTCTCTGGTGGTGCGAACCCTGACTGCAACCCTGACCGAACTTAAAAAAGAAGGCATCCCAACCGAACAATTACAGAACGATAATTTTTTGGAGCTGTTTGGCTTGATAGCGGATGGTAAAATTGCGAAAGAAGGTGTCATCGACATATTACGCCTGCTTGCAGAGCATCCGGATCGTTCGGCAGAAGACGCGGCAACAAGCTTAGGTCTTGCCTCTGTGGATGAGAAACAGACCGAAGACGTGATTATAAGGGTGGTTGCAGAGCGGCGTGATCTCGTGCGTGAGCGGGGGATGGGTGCGCTCGGTCCGCTGATGGGCGTGGTGATGCAAGAACTGCGTGGCAAGGCGGACGGCAAGTTAATCAGCAAGATACTTACAGAGAAGATCAGAGAGGAGTTATCATGATCAACGTGAATAGATACCGGTGCGGATACTGCGGCGCATGTGTCTCGGTCTGCCCAACCTGCGCAATCGAACTCGTGGAGACATGGATCGAGGTCACAGATGACTGCACCGAATGCGGGGCATGTGTGAGCGTATGTCCAATCGGAGCAATCGAGGTGCCACAATGACTACTAAAACAAATAAATACGACATCATCATTGTTGGCGCAGGACCTGCTGGCTCAATTGCTGCAAAGACCGCTGCTGCACACGGGTGCAACGTATTAATGATCGAAAAGCGGCAGGAAATCGGAGATCCGGTCCGGTGCGCGGAGGGCGTTGCGAAACCACAGCTTAAAGAGCATATACAACCGGATGAGCGATGGATCGCAGCCGAGGTCAAAGGTTCACGAATATATGCCCCCGACGGCACCTGTGTTGAGCTATCCGAAGATGTTTCAGGCGCGGAGGTCGGATACACACTTGAACGCAAGCTATTTGACCGCGCGCTTGCCCGCGAAGCAGCACTCGCCGGAGCAGAGATACACGTCAAGACACGGGCGACAGGAGTGATCCGGGAGGACGGATATGTCAAAGGCATCACGGCTACACACCTTGGCGAGGAGTTTGAGGTTCGCGCAGACATCGTGATCGGCGCAGACGGCGTTGAATCCAAGGTCGGGCGGTGGGCAGGCATCGACACCACACTCCAGCCATCAGACCTTGAGACCGGTGCACAGTTCCTTGTGGCAGATATCGACGTCGATCCGGATTACTGCGAATTTCATCTTGGAAACACGATAGCACCATCCGGGTACCTGTGGGTATTTCCGAAGGGAAATCGGTCCGCAAACGTCGGGCTTGCGATCAGCGGCGAGGTATGCGGACATGGACAACGCCCGATCAATATGTTACGGGATTTTGTCGAAGAACGATATCCGGACGGCAGTATCATTGAAATCGTGGTCGGCGGCGTGCCGGCATCAGGACCGCTCGAAGAGATAGTTACAGACGGCTTGATGCTGGTCGGCGATGCTGCCCACCAATCAGACCCACTCACAGGCGGCGGGATTGTTAACGCGATGGACGCCGGAAAAATTGCCGGAGAGGTCGCCGCACAAGCAATCTCAGAAGGAGACGTCTCAAAAACAAGACTGAAAGAATACGAAACCACCTGGAGAACACGGCACGGCAAACGCCTGAAGAGATCACTTGCTGTGAAAAACCATTTCGTGCCGATGACCGACCGCGACCTGAACAAAATCGTGCACTCTGTTGATAGTGTCGACTTAAGTACAATGAGCCTGTTTGAAATGCTGGGAACACTGATTCGCAAAAACCCGAAAATGCT
>JAYEGG010000377.1:0-1848 GCA_034658995.1 Methanobacteriota archaeon
CCCCTGCACATGCAACACAATCGCATCATACATGTTCTGCTCAACTTCTTCGCGTGTGCTGCCGGTTGCCACACAACCGGGCAGGTCTGGCGAATATGCCGAGTAGTTCCTGTTTGCCTTTTCAATGACAATTAAAAACCTGTACATGATTTTTCCGAAAGCGGAGAGGAATCTCCTCAAGATACTCACCCTTGCAAGAAGTATGAGTGTTGACGCGTCCGAAATGATCATATTACAGATGTGTACATTCGTATTTACATAAGGTTTTTGCCCCACAATTCTCTTTCGTGCTCGCACCGGACTCATCCTGCCGCTGCGCACGCAAACAGCAGCATGAGCACGCCCGCGCCAAAGATCGCTCGCATGTCATTTCATGACAACCACAACCGGATATGGTGCATTTACTGCTGATGGAAGGACAAGCATTTATACCGGTTGAGAGTTTTTTCACCCGTTCAACCCACCGCTGCGGTTCTGATAGCGATTCTAATGTCGCTGCACATCCCAAAAAGAGAACGGGGGAGCTAAACCACACACATAACGTTTATGATGCCGCAAGCATATTGCATAGACATGGATGCAAACGAGCCTGTCGAAACATCGGCTCCGGAACCCAGTAGATTCATCAAGGGGTTGGTAGAAGCTCTTGATCTTATACGTGTTCATCATAATAAGCCGACCCGGGGATTGCTGGATGGATTCTGACAGACGTAGGCTCAGGCGTACGTGGATGACTTTTTTTGGCAGGTACGGCAGGCTCCTTCCGGTTCAGTCGCGAACCATTCCTGTGGTCCTGGCTGGGAAGGACGCGATTGTTGTCTCAGCTACCGCCAGCGGAAAGACCGAAGCTGTGATTGCGCCACTGATCGAGCGGTATTTGAAGGAAGGGTGGGGCGGTGAGGGTGGCAGGGGTGATAGGTGTGGCGCAGGTGGTATTGCGATCCTCTACATATCTCCGACGAAGGCGCTGGTCAACGACATGCACGACCGCCTCAGTGGGCAGCTTGATGAACTTGGGGTCTCGGTATCGATAAAGACGGGCGACACGCCACGATTTAACCCGAACAAGTCTCCGGATGTCATGATCACCACGCCGGAATCGTTTGATTCGATGATATGCAGGCATCCCGGTGCGTTTAATGTGATGAAAGCGGTGATACTCGATGAGATACATCTGATCGACAACACATATCGAGGGGATCAACTCAGACTGCTCTTGAAAAGGCTTAAACATATTTCAACCACGAATTACAATATCTATGCCCTCTCTGCAACCATAGCATCTCCGGAGGATGTGGGATGCAGATACCTCGAAGATTTTGAGGTCATCACCGACTCTGATAAGCGAGAAATTGATTACACGCTTGTTGAATCGACTGAAGAACTATATAACTGCGTAAGAAAAGAGAACATCCGGAAGTTGCTCATATTCTGTAATAAAAGAGCCACAGTGGAGGAGTTTTCCAGGGAATGTGTTGCTCTGTGGGGTTCTAACCGTGTTGCAGTCCACCACGGAAGTTTAAGCAGATCGATTCGGGGGGAATCCGAGAGTTTCATGAAGGACGCGCAGTATGGTGTCTGCGTGGCTACCATGACGCTTGAAATAGGGATTGATATCGGGGATATCGATGCCATCGTGCTTGCGGAAGTCCCGTGGAGCATATCATCGTTGCTTCAGCGGATCGGGCGGGGAAGCCGGCGTATGCCGAGGAACCGGGTCTTTGCCATGTACGGCTCTTCAGATGAACAGATGCTGCTTGAACGGATGTTTCACGTTGCAATGGCAGGATATGTCGAACCGGTTGATTATTCGCACGATCCGTCGGTCGTGGTGCAACAGGTCTTCTC
>JAYEGG010000378.1:0-8280 GCA_034658995.1 Methanobacteriota archaeon
TTAAATGGTAATTTGCATGCGGGGCATACCAGAACTTTTACCATAGGGGACGTTATAGCAAGATACAGACGGATGCTCGGTTTAAACGTCTTATTTCCGATGGCTTTTCATGCGACAGGTACACCGATCATCGGGCTTGCCGAACTGATCGCAAAACGCGATCCCGAGACTCTCCGTGTCTATACGGAACTACACGGTATCCCGGACGACGTGATCGCAAAGCTTGATTCTCCTGAATCGCTTGTGGAGTACTTTGGCAGGGAATCGGAGGCAGCTATGCGGTTGATCGGCTATTCGATCGACTGGACGCGAAGATTCACAACGATCGACCCTGCATATACCAGATTCATTGAATGGCAGTTTAATAAGTTGCATGAACTGGGGTATATCGTAAAAGGCTCACACCCGGTGAGATGGTGCCCGAATGACGAAAATCCGGTTGAGGATCATGATTTGCTCCATGGGGAGGGTGCAAACATCCTTGATTACACGCTTCTCAAGTTTAAACTCGCATCAGACGTGTCGGACGGATCGGAGAGATCAGACGTGTGGATCCTCCCGTGCGCCACGCTGCGCCCTGAAACTGTCTTCGGGGTGACGAATCTCTGGGTCAATCCTGCCGTTGTGCACGCAAAGGTCGCGGTCAATGATGAGCGGTGGATCGTCAGCGAGGATGCGTACCAGAAGCTGACGCACACTGACAAGGTGGTTGAGAAGATCGGGGAGATCAAGGGCGCTGATTTGATCGGAAAGACGGTCAAGAACCCCCTGATCGATCACGACGTGTTGATCCTGCCGGCGAACTTCGTGGATCCGGCAAACGGGAGTGGGATCGTGATGGGCGTGCCAGCCCACGCCCCTTATGATTATCTTGCACTCCGTGACCTGAAAGGCGTAGATCTTGGCAAGTACGGGATCTCAGGCGACGTATCTGACCTTGAGATGATCTCGCTGATCAGCGTCCCTGGTATGGGCGAGTTTCCTGCCATCGAGGCGGTGGACGAACTTGGCGTTAGCGACCAGTCAGACCCGCTCGCCGAACAGGCTACGAAGCTTGTGTACCGAAAGGAGTTTCACAGCGGGGTACTCAAGGAAAATACCGGGAAGTATGCGGGAATCGCGGTTTCAAAGATAAAAGATGTTTTAACCCGGGATCTGGTCGAACGCGGTGTTGCAGACATCTTCTATGAGTTCAGCGAACTGCCTGTCGTGTGCAGATGCGGGACAACATGCGTCGTGAAGATGGTGAAGGACCAGTGGTTTGTCAACTACTCAAATCCGGAGTGGAAAGACCGTGTATACGCCCATCTCTCAGATATGCAGATTATCCCTGAAGAACTGCGCGTTGAATTTGAGAACAAGATCGATTGGCTCAAGGACAAGGCGTGCGCCCGCAGAAAAGGACTCGGGACAAGGTTGCCATGGGACAACGAATGGCTCATTGAGTCTCTCGCCGATTCAACGATTTATATGTCGTACTACATCATCTCAAAGTACCTTGACAGGATAGCTGTTGACCAACTGACACCTGCGTTCTTTGATTATGTGCTGCTCGGAAAAGGAGATGCCCGCAACCTGCCAATCGACGAAGATCTTGCAAAACAGATCCGTGCAGACTTAGAATACTGGTATCCGGTCGATATCAGGTCGTCCGGAAAAGATCTGGTCCCGAATCACCTTCTGTTCTTCCTGTTTCACCATGTAGCGATCTTTCCACAGAAAATGCTCCCTCGTGCGATTGCTGTCAATGGGTTTGTCTCTCTTGAAGGCGCGAAGATGAGCAAGTCGAAAGGACCGCTGCTCACGCTGAAACATGCAGTCACCGAGTATGGGGCGGACGTCACAAGGTTATACATCCTTGGCACCGCCGAACACACCCAGGATGCGGATTGGCGGTCCGAGAGTGTGAACAACAATCAGAAACAGGTTGAAAAATTCTATAATCTCGTATACCGCGTTATCAGTGATCCGAAGGCTGATGAACCGTCAAAGATCATCGATAAATGGATGATGAGCCGGCTTCAACACCGGATTTCTGAAACAAGAGACGCTCTTGAGGTGCTCCGCACGAGACACGCACTCCAGAATGCATTCTATCTGTTGATGCACGATCTGAAGTGGTATCAGCGCAGAGGCGGTGTTTCGTCACTGAAAGATGTTATGCATGTCTGGATCAGGCTGATGGCTCCGTTCATGCCGCATATCTGCGAGGAACTGTGGAAAATGATCGGAGAGGATGAATTTGTATCGCTTTCAAAATATCCTGATCCGGATCCTGATTTAATTGACAGGCATGCCGAACGGGCAGAAGAACTGGTTGAGAGCACGCTTGATGACATTGAGGAGATCATCAGGGTGACGTCGATGAAACCGGAACAAATAACGCTGTTCACTGCGCCTGCCTGGAAGAATACAGTACTTGAGCAGGCTCTTCTGGCGAATCGTGCTGGAAAACTTGATATGGGCGCTCTGATGAAGGAATTGATGCAGGATCCTGAAATCAAGAAACATGCGCGGGACGTTCCTAAGTTTGTGCAGCAGTTGATCAAGGATGTGCGGACATGGGACGCTGCGCAGGTTGACAACCGTCTCGATGGACCTGATGAGCGTGCTGTGCTTTCAGAGGCGCGTGAGTTCTTTGAGCGGGAACTCGGTTGCGCAGTTGAGGTGCTGGATGCTGATGCAATCGATGCTGCCGGAGATGATCTTGATCCATATAGCAGGCGGAAATTTGCAGAACCGGGCAGACCTGCGATTTATGTTAAGGACGCAAACTAAAAGTTTCGAGACCGTTATTTTGCCAATAAAAATGCTGAAAACGAGATACTGGGGGGCGTTCATGTATCCGCCCCGCATTCTACCCGTGCCAAAAGAACATTTTATGTACATTACGCGCATATCCCTCATATGTTAAACGCGAATAACAGGAGATGATCAGTAATGCAAATGGCACCCCAGATGGGGTATGATCGTGCAATAACCGTGTTCAGTCCGGATGGAAGGCTTTTTCAGGTAGAGTATGCCAGAGAGGCAGTGAAGAGAGGTACAACAGCGTTAGGGATCAAAACAGCCGAGGGCGTTGTATTGTTGGTTGATAAACGGATTACAAGCCATTTACTTGAATCCGAATCCATCGAGAAGATTTTTCAGATCGATCAGCATGTTGGTGCAGCGACATCGGGGCTGGTTGCGGATGCACGTGCGTTGGTAGACCGTGCGCGTGTAGAGGCGCAGGTCAATCGACTGTATTATGACGAGGCAATCGGAGTGGAGACTCTTGCAAAGAAGATCTGCGACCACAAACAGACCTATACGCAGTTTGGCGGTGTGCGTCCTTATGGCACGGCTCTTCTGATTGCAGGGGTGGATGATCACCGGGCAAGGCTGTTTGAGACCGACCCGAGTGGTGCGTTGCTTGAATATAAGGCAACTGCGATTGGCGCGGGCAGGGCAAAGGCGATGGAGATTTTTGAGAAAGAGTATACCGATGATATCAGTATGGAGGGTGCAATCCGTCTTGGATTAGTGGTGCTGCATCAGGTTTCTGACGCCACGTTCACAGTCGATACGATTGAAGCGGGATCTGTGATGCTTGAAGATCGCGCATTCAAAAAAATCGGAAGTGACGTGCTCGCGCAGTATGTTGAGGAGATTGTCAGGGAATTTAAGGAGAAGGAACCGGAGACTGAAGATACCGAGGAATAGTCATGGTCACACTTGATAACGCGATCACAGCACGACTGAAACGGGGTGGCAAGCACTTTGAGGTGCTGGTCGATCCCGAACTTGCATTACGCGCTCACAAGGGGGAAGAGGTTGACTTATCCGAGATGCTTGCAGTTGAGGACGTGTTTGAAAACGCGAGTCGTGGCGAGCACCTGAGCAGGGATGACTTAGAGAAAGTCTTTGACACATCAGACATCCTTGCAGTCGCCGAGCACATCGTAAAGCACGGCGAACTTCATCTCACAAAAGAGCAGCGCAAACAGATTGTTGAGGATAAGCGGAGACAGGTGGTAAGCACAATCGCTGCTGGTGCATTCAACCCGCAGACAAAGGCGCCGCACCCGCCTGCAAGGATCGAGAAGGCGATGGAAGAGGCAGGCATCAACATTGATCCGATGAAGGGTGTTGACGAACTGGTGAACACGACGATGAAAGCGATCCGCCCGATCATCCCGATCAGGTTCGATACTGTTGAGATCGCGGTCAATGTTCCAGCCGACTATGCTACAAAAGCGTACGGTGATATCACCGGTTTTGGTGAACTGCAAAAGGAGGAATGGCAGTCGAATGGGTCCTGGATCGGTGTTATCAAGATTCCTGCAGGCATGCAACTCGATTTTTATGGTCTTGTGAACCGCGTAACCAAGGGCGGTGCTGAGACCAAGCTTCTGAAATAGAAACGGCAAGGAAAGATAAAGGTAGTAATATGGGAAAGAGAATTGTTATTCCGGGTGATATTTTATCTGATGACCTAAAGATGTCGGGCAGTGGCACTTACGTCGCTGATGGGGCTGTGCGTGCCGCATTGTACGGGCTTATGAACAAAGGGGAACGCTACATCAGCGTGATCCCGCTCGCAGGTAAGTACATCCCACAGCCCAGCGATCGCGTGATCGGGGTCGTCACCGAGGTTGCATATTCAAACTGGATCGTGGATATCAACGCACCTTATGATGGTTTGTTGCATATCTCCCAGTATCCGCGACGGATCGAGATCGAACAGATGAGTAGCTATCTGAAGGTTGGTGACTGTATACTGACGATGGTGAGGGGCGTTGACGCCGGCATGAAAGTTGAACTTACACTCAGAGACAAGGACCGTGAATTACGGCTCCTCTCCGAAGGACGCGTCATTGCCATCAATCCAACGAAGATGCCGCGGGTGATCGGGCGCAGCGGCTCGATGATCCGGCTGCTCAAGAGTGAGATCGGATGTAACATGTTTGTCGGGCAGAACGGGCGGATATGGATCCACGGCACCGACGATCGTGTTGATCTGGCGATTCGGACTGTCAGATACATCGAAACGAATGCGCACACGCCAGGATTGACGGATCGTGTGCAGGCATTCCTGAACGCGAAAAAGAAAGCAAGATTTGGAAAAACGCATGAAAACGGAAACGAAGAGGAATGGTGATGAGTGAAAAACCAGAGTATTTTATTGTAGACGGAAAAAGACTTGATGGGCGGAGCGTTGATGAGTTGCGACCGATCAAGATCGAGATTGGCACACTTGGCAGAGCTGACGGCTCCTGCTACCTTGAATGGGGCAACAACAAAGTTTTAGCAGCAGTTTATGGTCCCCGGGAACTTCATCCGAGACACAGACAGAAGATGACCAGATCGGTCGTACAGTTTCGATATAATATGGCGTCATTCTCGGTGGATGAGCGGATAAGACCCGGACCGAGCAGACGGAGCATAGAGATCTCGAAGGTGAGTCGTGAGGCATTTGAACCCGTGGTCTTCACCAAATTCTATCCGAAGACTGCGATCGACGTGTTTGTAGAGGTATTGCAGGCAGGTGCAGGCACCAGAACGGCAGGTATCAATGCCGCATCGCTTGCACTCGCTGATGCGGGCATCCCGATGCGCGGGCTTGTCAGCGCGTGTGCCGTTGGAAAGGTGGACGGCGAACTCGTGCTCGACCTGATGAAGGAAGAGGACAACTATGGTGACGCGGATGTGCCTGTTGCCATGACTGCGGATGGGCAGATCACGCTCCTCCAGATGGACGGGCACCTGACCATTGATGAGTTCCACAAGGCGCTCAGGCTGGCAAAAACCGGGTGTGACCGGATGTATGCGTTGCAGCGTCAGGCACTGATTGAGAAGTATGGCAAGGAATCCATGATAGAGACAGAGGATGATGGCGGCGCACCGGAAGGTGATGGCGATGAGTGATGATGTGATGGTGGAGATTCAGCGTGACCATCTCTTAAACCTGATACTGAAGGGTGAGCGTGAGGACGGTCGTGCATTTGATGAGTTTCGAGAGATTGATATTAAAACGGGCGCCATCGCTACTGCTGATGGTTCAGCCCGCGTGAAGCTTGGAAACACTGAACTGCTGGTTGGTGTGAAGATCCAGCCGGGCGAGCCATTCCCTGACACGCCGGATAAGGGCGTGCTCATCACCAACGCAGAGTTAATTCCACTGGCATCCCCCGAATTTGAGGCAGGTCCCCCGAGAGAGAAAGCAATCGAGATTGCACGGGTCGTTGATCGTGGTATCAGGGAGTCAAAATCGGTCGATCTCGAAAAACTCTGCATAACCGCGGGCGAAAAGGTCTGGATCATGTTCGTAGACATCCACGTGCTGAACAACGAGGGCAACATCCTTGATGCAGCATCGATGGGCAGCATCGCAGCGCTGCTCACCGCAAAGCTACCAATGTCCCAGTACGGTATGGGCGAGGATATCCCGCTCCCTGTGAGGGATATTCCGGTCGCGGTCACCGTGGTTGAGTTTGGCGGCGCACTGCTGCTCGACCCATCACGCACAGAGGGCGCAATCTCAAGCACATCCCTCATTGTCATCACAAACAGCGACGGCAGCATCTCTGGCATGCAGAAGAGCGGATCAGAGTCGCTCACAATCGAGCAGGTCCTGCAAGCTGTGGACATGGCAAAGACCGCGGCTGATGATATACGGGAGAAATTCCTGGATGTATAATATGGCGGATGCTGTAGATACGAGTAATACAGAGAAAAAAGAGGTCCTGGAGGCATAAATGGTCAAACACACAAAAGGATGGAAAACAAAGTCAGCCGGTAGGTTCGGTGTGCGGTACGGGCGTAACATCAGGAAGAAAGTCGCCAACATCGAGGAGAAGACCCACCACAAGCACAAATGCATCCAATGCGGTTTTCCCTCGGTGCGCCGCGTTGGCACTGGCATCTGGAGATGCGCCAAATGCGGGCACACCTTTGCAGGCGGCACATACATTCCGCACACATCGGTCGGGACGACCGTTACAAGGTCTGTTAAGCGTGCAATTGAGCAGAGAGAGCGCGACGCGATGCTGGCGGAGGCGTGAATGGGATACCGATGTGTCCGATGCAAGGAACCAGTCGAGATTGATTATGAATACCGGGGCATCCGGTGCCCATACTGTGGACACCGGATCCTGCTCAAGGAGCGCCCGGTCCGGATCAACAGGGTTCGCGCCGAGTGATCACGATCACTTGAGTGATCAACGTGATGGACACGGCAGAATTCCAGTTCGATTTTGGCAGCGATGCGCCCGCAATCTATCGGGCGTTGCTGCCTGAGGCTGCCGCATCGTTTCCGAGAAGTCAGGTGGCAATCTCGCTGGAACGTGGGATACTGCACCTCAGCGTAGCGGCTGACGGGGTTGCCGCACTACGTGCTGTGCTGAACACGTGGCTACGATTGATCAGGGTCGCACACGAGATGGTGGGGATCTGTGAGACTTGTGGGCGTTTGGGTGATGGGTGACGGTTTACCTCTCGGGCTGCACTGATTTTTGGTAGTGTACCGATCCAGGATAGTTAATTGCACGTGTTTAGTAATGTGGATCACACCGATTTCATCAACCCCACGCGTTTTCAGGTTCTCTCATTCTGCATGTCATGGTAAACTATCGTAGATTACGCCACTACCAAAAACCGGGACACCATCTGAAAAATCGAGTGCTTGTACCCGATTATCTGATTCGTTCCACCATCTTTACAGCCGCCTCTACAGCACGCTTCGCATAATCCACGCGCTGGTGTGCCTCCATGCGGGTCATTCCCGGACCTGATATACCAAGCGTTACGGGTTTTCCGGATTCAAGCGAGAGGTCCATGATCTTTCTGGCGGCATGTTGTACCACAATCTCATCATGTTTGGTCGCGCCCTCGATCACACAGCCGATAGTGACAACTGCGTCGATCGCCTCGTCAGATACGAGTTTTTTGATCGCAAGTGGCATATCATACACACCCGGAACCATGATCGTCTCAGCAATCTCGGCACCGAGAAATCTGGCGTGTTCCTGCCCGAGCAATTCCATCTGGTAGGTCAAATCCCGATTAAACTCAGATACTACGAATCCCAGCCGAATAGTCATGTGTTAATCTCCTTTCAAAGAAAAAAAGTATAAGAAAGGAATTCGAGAATATCGATTTTGAGGGGATGGACGGCTGTATGAAGTCAAACAACCTATGATGGATTTCTCGAATTCCATATACCGATTCTTTGGCTGATAGTAGATAAATGTTGGGTTGATAGTGGTGTGGAACACTGGAGCCAGAGTGGTCCGGAAC
>JAYEGG010000379.1:0-8260 GCA_034658995.1 Methanobacteriota archaeon
AAAAAATATTATCTTATCCACCCCTGTGTTGCTCTTGCTCTTGCAAATCCGGCATCCGGGAAACTTGTAGAGAACCTGATACAATTCATGACAAAAGCAGAGCATTTCTGGAGAGATGGTGGCAAAGAAGTGGATTTCATATTATTTGAGGACGAATCAACGATCCCGATCGAGTCCAAATATTTGTCAACGGTCCGGAGCAGGGATATCAAAGGGATGCTAAAATTTATGCGGAAACATGATGTTAAAACAGGTTTTGTTGTAACAGAGGATTATGAAGCGACTGAAAACTATGAAAACCGGATTATCAAGTTTGTACCGCTCTGGAAATGGGTTTTTGGAGTGGGTAAGTGTGATAGCAAGTAGTTTGCCGAATCAAACCCCTGCAACACCCGCAACCACCACCTGCCCGAGCGAAACCCCACCGTCCCCGCACGGCACCCTCGCATGCGTGATAAAGACACAACCAGACTCTTCAACCGTCTCCCTGATCCTCCGGACAATATGATCATTGTACGCAACTCCGCCGCTCAGCCCGATGATCCTGATGCCTGCCTTATCAGAAGCGCGTACCGCGGCGTCAGCAACACCGCATGCAAGCGCATCCTCGGCTGCGTAGGCAAGTTCTGCTCTCGAATACCTGGCCCCCCGCATCAGCTCATGGACTCCGGAGAGAATCTGTGATGTGTCAAGCACATCTCCCGAAAAGACCACCGGAATGGTTGGCGCACCGGCATCTGACCCCGACCCGCGTCTTGCAACCGATTCAAGCTTCATTGCTGGCTCGCCCTCGTAGCTCCGGTGGTGACATATCCCAAGAAGTGCGGATACGGCATCAAGCACCCTGCCCATGCTCGATGTGTGTGAGATGTTGATCCCGCTTGCCAGTTGTCTGATAACCGCTCTTCTCTCATCATCGCCGTACCTGAACCATAGATCAAGATTGCACAGTTCCTGATCATCAAGAACGCCATAAAGCATCCCAAGAACCATTCGGGATGGATAGTATGCTGCAAGATCGCCTCCCGGCATGGGCTGGCTTTTGAGGCTCGCATGTCGCACAAAACCATGATAATCCACCTCCATGATCTCGCCGCCCCACGCAGTGCCGTCGGTTCCGTATCCGACACCGTCCAGTGCGATCCCGACAATTCGTGAGTCGAGCGGCAGCCGGTTGTCTGCCATAAGCGATGTGAGATGTGCATGATGATGCTGCACCCGGATGAGCGGCAGATCTCTGGACGCGGTGTCGGTCGCATACACCGTGGTGTTGAAGCGCGGGTGCAGGTCGCAGCCATACCTCTCAGGGATGATTCCTGTCAGTTTCTCGAGGTGGCAGGCGACCTCGTGGTGGTACTCTAACGTCTCGATTTTTCGTGTGTTCCCGATGTACTGTGAGATGTACGCATGTCTGCCCGCAGCCATTGTGACCGCGCTCTGGAGTTCGGCACCAACCCCGATTACGGGCGCAACCTCGAAAGGTAGTTCGATAGGCTCTGGCACATAGCCTCTGGATCTCCTGATGAAAGACGGACTGTTTCCGATAACGCGGATGACTGAATCATCAGTTCTGTTTGCGATCCTCCGGTTGTGGAGGAGATAATAGTCCGCAAGCCCGCCCAGCCTCAGAAACGCTTCTTCGTTCTCAACTACCATCGGTTGCCCTGGCAGGTTCGCTGATGTCATCACGTACGCCGATTCTGTGCCATAATGAAACAGCAGACGGTGGATTGGGGTGTATGGGAGCATCACCCCGATGTTGTGCAAAAACGGGGCGATTTGCTCCGAGATGGCGTAGTTCTCGCTCTTCCCAAGGATTACGATGGGTCTTCTGCAGTCAGAGAGCAGTCCCGCCTCGATCGGACTTACATCAGCAAATTCCTTCGCAGCACCCATGCCCTCTGCCATCACCGCAAACGGCTGCCCGGATCTGCCAAGCCGCCCCCTGAGTCTTACGATCACCGCATCATCGGTTGTCCGGGTTGCGATGTGGATGCCGCCGTCCCCTTTGACCGCAACGATGGCGCCGCGGTCAAGATGCGCTGCTGCCGCCTTGATCGCATCGTTTCCTGTCTCTATCAGTTCTTGCTTGTGATCGTACAGCAGCATCTCCGGTCCGCATTCGGGGCAGCAGGTCGGCTGCGCATGATACCTGCGGTCTTCAGGGGACTGGTACTCAAGATTGCACGCATTGCAGAGTGGAAAATCGATCATGGTCGTCTTTTCCCGGTCGTAAGGCAGATCAGTGACCGTTGTGTACCTCGGACCGCAGTTGGTGCAGACCGTGAACGGGTACAGGTACCGCCGATTGGTTAGGTCAAATAGCTCCCGGAGGCAGTCATCGCAGATGCCGGTATCCGGCGGGATGATTGATGAGCCGGCACTGCTCTGCATCTTGCTTGCTCTGATGGCGAATCTCTCGAAGTTTTGCGGGTGGGCATGGGTTGTTTTGATACTGTGAATTCTTGATAGCGGAGGATTTTTCGTTTGCAGGTCAGATAGAAACTCTTCGATTGCACCCTTCCTCCCACTGACCATGATCTCAACACCGCGCCCGCAGTTCAGCACATACCCTGAGAGACCATGTTCTGTTGCGATCCGGTAGACGAACGGGCGGAAACCGACACCCTGCACGATTCCGTGTATCCGGATTTTTGTTATATGGTTCATTTTCCTAAAGACTCCGAAGGCGATCGATGAAATGCGCCTGATGCGTTTTTTTCTGTTTCGCCCGGGCGTACATCATGCCCCGCACATCAGACACAATATTTTATTTATAGCGATTAAATTTTGTGGTGCCCCGATCAGCGCCTGATTTTAATATCTTTGAACGCAAATTAACCACTTGCATGACCACGCATCACAAGACCCTCATCATCGGCTGCGGCAACCGGACAAGGTGTGACGACGGTCTTGGTATTTATGCGGCAGATCTCCTGAGGAACCAGGTGGAAAACGCATCCCTGATAACATATCAGCAGCTTGACATCTCTTTAGCCGAGACAATCGTGAATTATGACCTCGTAATCTTCGTAGATGCAGGCATGATTGATGAACCGTTTTGCATCAAGAGGATCAATGCAAATTCTGCTCGCCCAAATGCCGCGTACACCAACGTGACATCGATCTCTGAGATCCTGAATATTGCAGAGAAACTATATCACAAGGCTCCTCTCTGCTATGCTGTGATTATCAAGGGCTACGACTTCTCTTTCGGCGAGAGACTGACAGAAAAAGGAAGAGCGGCATGTAAAGATGCCGTCTCCGCAGTCATAGAACTGCTGCTACTCTGTTAACTACTTTGCCAGGTCTCCTTTCCACGCCAAAACCGTTATCGCCGCCTTCTTCCCGACCATACCTGTGAACTTTGGGTCAGTACCGATAGCATCGACGAGTTTCCTGAAACCGGCTTCATCGAGCGATGCAGTGTTCGCACCCGCCTTTTTTGCGCTTCCGGTGATGATCTGGTTTGCCATCGCATCGCCGAAGAGGTCGACGAGTTTGGGCTTGACCTTCGTATTGAGCACGACTTTCGGATCCATGAACCCAACCTCACCTCGCAACAGCTGATATGCGGTTTCCGCGCTCGTCGTAAAGCTCAACCACGAGCGGCATCTTCCCGACCGCGTGGGTTGCGCAGGAGATGCACGGATCATAGCACCGGATCGCCATCTCGACATGATTGAGGATGCTTTCGGTGATCTCTCCGCCCTTAATCTCCCTCTTTGCGACCTCTTTCACGCTTCGGTCCATTGCAGGGTTGTTGTTGACGGTTGCAACGATCAGGTTTGCCGAGGTGATGTCGCCCATGTCATCCGCCTTGTAATGGTGGAGGAGTGTTCCTCTTGGCGCCTCAATCACACCAACGCCCTCGCCCTCGCCTTTCACGACCGGAACCCTGACATCATCGCTTGTGATCTCGTCGTCCTCGAGGAGTTCCTTTGCGCGTTCGCTGGCATAGAGCGTCTCGATCATCCGTGCATAGTGGTAGTAGACTGTCTGCTGCACAGGATCGCCCAGCTTCTTGAATTCCTTGAACTCCTCGGCTGCAAGCGGCGTTGAGACGCTGTCTGCGACATTCAGCCTGCCGAGCGGTCCGACACGATATATCCCGTCAGGATAGCCCTGTTTCTTGTAGAACGGGAACTTAAGATAGCTCCACGAATTGACATGCTCTCCGAGGTAGTCCAGGTAATTATGGCACTCAAACTCCTCGAGAACGCCGCCATCCATGCCTTTGAGCCTGATATCACCGTCATAGAGCTCAAGGTTGCCGTTCTTCACAAGCCCGAGGTGGTTCGTCTCGATTCTTGCGAAATCAGGGTCAAATCCGTCCAGCACGTCCTTTGCGACCTCGACAGCGAGCTGCGAGTGTTCGATCGCCTCATCCACCTCGCGCAGCATCTCGTCCCGCACAGCCGGCGAAAGCGACATGCTCATCCCGCCGGGAATTGCGGTTACCGGGTGAATCGCTTTTCCACCGATCCGCTCGATTACTGTCTGCCCGAACTTCCGGAGTTTGATCGCTTTCTTGGCAAGCTCGGGGTTTGCGCCGATGACTCCGAAGATGTTCCTTGTTGCAGGGTCATCGGGCAGCAGAAAGTCGGGCGCTGCAAGATAGAAGAAGTGGAGCGAGTGCGAGTGTACCGTCTGCCCAACATGCATCAGTTCCCTGAGCATGGCTGCTGCAGGCGGAATCTCGAGATTGAAGAGATCGTCGCATGCCTTTGCCGCTGCAAGGTGATGGCTCACCGGGCAGATTCCGCAGATCCTTGTTGTGATTCTCGGCGTCTCCCAGATCTTCCTCCCTTCAAGGAACTTCTCAAAGCCCCGAAACTCGGTCACGTGGAACCGGGCTTCCTCGACATCACCGTTGTCATCCAGGTGAATTGTGACCTTTCCGTGCCCCTCAACCTTTGTTACAGGCTCAATTACAATTTCTTTCATTGTCCCCCCTCCTTCTCATCTTCCGCCTCATCATCATCATCATCATCCCGATGCGGGTATATCGAGACCGGAAGCGAGTACCTGTATCCGGTTCCGACCACGTCCTCGTTGAACATCAGTCCGCCCGCAGGCAGAATCGATGCGAGAGCGTTAACAATCTTTGCGCCCTGCTCAAGCGCGTCAGGCGTCGGTCCCATGCAGCCCCGGCACGGCATGTTCGCATCAAGACATCGTGATCCGCATCCGGTGCGGGTCGCAGGTCCCATGCACATCACGCCCTGCTCCAGGAAACACTTATCCGGGTCGATTTTATCGAGTTCGGGCGCGCTCTGCACAGCCTCGGTTAAGAACGCACGCTTCGGAATGAGCATCGAGTCATGCGTCCTCTTGCAGTCGTTGCAGAGGTTCTTTGTGGGAAGCACGACCTCCTCACCGTTCACAAGAGCAACGATTACATCTTTGATCATCTGCGGCGGAGGCGGGCACCCCGGAATCATGTAATCCACCTTGACTATATCAGAGATCGCATGGACATGCTGCTTCAGAGCCGGAATCTCCGGTGACCCAGGGATGATTCCGTCAACCGTGCTCTCGGTCTCGACGTATGCACGGGCGAGCACATCACCCAGGTGGTGCAGATTCCGCATCCCCGGTATCCCGCCAAAGCATGCGCACGTCCCGAACGCGACTAAGATATCCGATTGCTTCCGCATCTCGCGTAGCACTTCTTCGTTGTAATCGTTTGCCACTGCGCCCTCAACAAGTCCCACAGTGACCCTGGGAATCTCCTTAATATCCATAAGCGGAGAGTGCACGATCTCAATTAAGTCAAGGACATCGAGGAGTTCCTCATGCAGATCCAGTAATGAGATATGGCATCCCGAACAGCTCTGGAGCCACGTCGTTGCCACTTTTACCTTTTCTCCCATATCAATCACCCCGCAGTTCATCTACAAACTCATTAATCGCTTCCACGAAGAGATCTCCTTCAAGCGGCGATATCTCCTCGATTCGGAGCCTGTCGGTATCAATCGCTCTGCTCCGCAAGACCGCTCTGAAGAGGTTCGCACGCCTTGCAAGGTCGGTGTTCCCGACGATGTTTTGGCACGCCCCCTCAGGACACTCGCCGATGAAGACGCCGTCAAATCCGACCTTGAACGCATACAGGATGAACTGGGTGTCAACCCTGCCGGCACATGAGACCCGAAGCGGAAGAACGCCTGTCGGGTATGTAAGCCCCATCAAGCCAGCCCGGTCTGCTGCGGGATAACCGCCGCCATCACAGAGCATCGCAAGCACCTTCGGCGACGACCCGGATGTCTCAAAACTACTGAGAATCCGTATTGCGTCCACGAGATAGCTATTCGGGTATCTCACAAGGTCTCTTGCCCCGGTCGGGCATGCGACAACGCAGTTTCCACAACCAACGCACCTCGTGGCATCAGTCACAGAGACGTTCCTTGCCGCATCGATGCTGGTTGCATGGAACATGCATGTCTTGACACACGTCCCGCAGCCGCCGCAGACGTCTTCGTCCACCTCCGAGACCTCGATTATGTGGTTAATCTCATTCTTATCAAGAATGCTTGTGAGCGAGAGAACCGCAGAATCCGCTGCAAGAATGTCGCTGCGCACGTCATCCCCGACAGCAAGATACTTGCCCGGGTCTCGTGTCTCGACAACAAATGCCGGGTTCTTCGGTCTGAAGTATCCCTCGCTGTCGATATCGATATGCAGGATCGGTCGCAACTCGCTCGTGAGTTCAGCATCCCGCACGCAGACAATGATCCCGCCCACCTTCAGCATCCCACCGCCTTCCAACTGGACAGTGTAGTCGCCGACACGCCCATAAGCATCGGTGAGCGTGGTCTCCGGATACATCACAACATTCGGATGCATCTTGATTCCGGCAAACGACGGCGTCATCGCGCAGGTCAGCGAGACATCGATCTTTGCAAGCTCTTCAGGCAAGATATATTCGGAAAAGTCCCCGATCTCGCCTTTGTCAACGATATGCACCTTATAGCCAGCATCCGCAAGCCTGAGTGCTGCAAACACTCCTGAGATGCTTGCTCCGATTATGAGCGCTGACCGCCGCGGCGGTATCTCCTCAACCAGAACATCCTCTGAATGCTCAATCTTCGAGATCGCAACATCGATCAGGCACTTCGCCTTCGGAAGGACGCCGTCCCCCGAATTGGGTAGCGCAAGCTGCTCCCGAAGATTCGCAAAAGCAATTTTGTTCGGATTGATTCCCGAGTCGGCAATCGATTGCAGGATCGCGGACTGGTTCTTCGTGGTCTCATAGTGCTTGGGCGAACACGCACCGAGCACAACACCACTCCATTCGTTCTCTCTGATGTTGTCGAGCAGTTCCTTCTGACAGTCGGCAGAACAGAGCTCATCGCACCGCATGACATCGATTCCCTGCTTACCGTACCAGTCGGAAAGAGCGTCGATATCGACAACATCACCTATTGTGTGGTTACACTTACACAGACATAGTCCTGTGGACATTAACCCCTTGCCTCCATTGATCAATTATGATCCCTGTGTAATATGTGGGGTGTGGGTGTATAAGTATATGTCCCGCGGATGATGGGGTTTGTAATTTTAGTTACATACGGATGTCGAACATGTCTGCGTCTTATTGTAGTTCTCGCAGGTATTTTTCCAGATCAATATAGTCGTTTTTCCGATTCAGTAAGCACACAAGGATGATGTTAGGAGACAATACCACATAGGTAAGTCTCATTTCATTGCTCTGAATGTTCAACCGGACCCTGAAGAGATTATGTACAGTTTTGGAATGAATCCTTTTGAATCAAAGGGATTCGACGAAATCAAATCAATCTTCTTTTTTATCTGCTATTTTGATTTCTTGTCGAGATTTCCGATCTGCTCAATAAAAATTTCTGTAGCCACCAGTTCAAATTTCATTGTAGAGACCGGATGATATCGGTCTGGTCTTTTATTTTGCCTTTCTCGATGGAAACCGCCAGTAGCTTTTCAATCAGGTCAATCTCTTTATCAGAGAATGTTTCATCATATTTATTGTCCCTGAATATCTTATCCCTGATCGCTTCAAGAATAAATTCCTGAATATTCCGGTAACCATAATTATCGACATACTGTTCGGTAGCTGATTGTAATTTAGGGGGCAAACATAGCCACTTCAAATCTAATGGTGTACGTGTTTAGCGGCACAATCGAATTATTCAGTGAAATCACTGGATTTTGTGGCAGGTGAATTCGTGGCATTCGCCATCATTCATGATCTCTTGATGCTGATTTTATCACGAATGTCACGAAT
>JAYEGG010000380.1:0-1836 GCA_034658995.1 Methanobacteriota archaeon
GTGTTAATCTCGTGAAATCTTGTGTAATCTCGTGGTTTTTCGCCTTGGCTAAACACATACATAGAAAGTAATAAAATAACTAACAGCGGGGGATATTTCTTATTTACTTGATTTATCATTGAGATCTATTTCACGGGAATTACCAAAGAGCCCACACCGGATTTCCACAAGATTTCTGTGTTGTTGTGTAACCTCGTGGTTTTATATGCAGATATCCACACAATACTCGAGTAAGTACTGTTCGTGCCATTTTATAATGCAATCATCATCTAAAAAAACTTCGATGCAAGTGATCTCTGTGCAGAGCAGTTTTCCTCGAATGCACAGAACCCACATGGCGCATCCCGCGGTCGATCCGGCATCTTACCATCCTTGATCCTCCTGATCCGATTCCGCAGTTCCAGAACCTTGCGTCGGTCTTTTGACCTGATGTTCACCTCTCGCAGCTCAAAAAACCTTGCATACTCAACGATTCCATATTTCACCGCCGGTCCAAACGTTTCCTCAACCAGCATAGCGCAGGCTGTGATCTGCAACCGATCAGGTTTCCATGTACTATAGTCCGGCTTTTCACCAGTCCTGATGAGATAGGGCAGCACGCCGCCATCGATCCGCACCAATTTGTCAGGAGCCCCGGCGATGCCAAGTGCATCTGAATACAGGGTATGTTCAACTGCACACGGGGTTATTTTCGTGAGAAGCGCATCTTTTCCGATTATCCGGACATGCTCGGCAATTTGTGCGCCGATCACATCAATATCAATACGATCTGCCGCATCTACCACCATCTGCCGGTCCACACCAGAGAGTTCGGCGCGATACAGTACTGAAAGCTCGTCTACGATGCGCTTGAGCTCGGCACGCAGTCTTCCGATCGCATTGTCGACCATGTCAACCCCTTTAACCGCATCGGCGTCGCCAGCATCACCCCCACCATCGCGGGCAACAGTGCAATGGTGGGTAAGCGCAAGTTCTTTTAAGATAAGGCGTGTTAAATATTTTTTATCGACAATTCTTTGCTCATCAGCCCCCGACTGGCTGCGAAAGTATATGAGACGCGGGCATCGCAGGTACGTGGCGATTTCAGATGCCAAAATTCTACCCGGTTTCATCCCGGAACCGATTTGACAACCACACCATCTGCGTCCACATCCACCAAAACAAGCGTCTTTACATCGTGTCCGGCAGCACGCAAGGGTTGTGTGCCCTCACCGCGTTCGACGACTATGACGATATCACATATCTCTGCACCAGCGACCTCCAGCGCACGAATAACGGATTTCATCGTGCCCCCCGTACTGATCACATCATCCACAATCATCACACGGTCGCCTTTATTGATCCCGTTGAGATACAGCTCTCCTTTCGAATACCCGGTATGTTGGTGCACTGCAACCTCATTTGGCAGGTCATACCGGCGTTTCCTGATGATCACAAGCGGAATGCCGGTTTTCATTGCAAGCACCGTCCCAACCGGGATCCCCATTGACTCAATGGTCACGATCCGGTCCACGTTGGCATCAACCAGCTCGATGATGCGGTCTGCAACCTCTGAGAGCAGCGCAGGCGTAAGTTCCGGAACGCCATCCGTTATTGGGTGGATAAAGTAGTGGTAATCGCCCCTCTGGACAATCGGTGCATCTTTAAGTGTTTGTGTGAGTATCGGAAGCATGAATCATACTGATTGTCGATGCTATATATCATTTTGCCATTGTCGGGAGATGTGAGACTTTTTAATTTCTTCTGGAGTATGTGTTTAGCCAAGGCGAAAAACCACGAGATTACACAAGATTTCACGAGATTAACACAGAAATCTTGTGGAAATCAGTGTAATCT
>JAYEGG010000381.1:0-1836 GCA_034658995.1 Methanobacteriota archaeon
TGGGTTCACTATCACGGAAGATACCAGAGAGCCAAAGTTGAGAGCGATTGCGCCCGCGTTTTTTTGCATACGCGATTTTTTTTGGGTGCCGTTAGCGACCACAGAAAACGTCAGAACCCGGGAAATTTCAATATGTTATTTTTCGGTGACGACTATGCTCGGGGATTTGCTCCACCCCAACTGCGGGGGGTGGCGAATGTATTGTATAGTAAGCGACATTACGTGATATTAAGCATGCACTACGAGATATCTGCCAGGGAGGTTGCGCAAGTTTGAGGATACTTATCATTGGGTACAGCACCCGATACATCGTCTGCGCTGGAAAACGTGCGGGATATACCGTGTATTCACTTGACCACTTCGGAGACGCTGATCTGCTTCGGTGCGCAGACCGGTACGCACAATTCGATGAGATAACCTGCAACGAAGATCTAATAGGTCATCTGGATCGTCTGAACTGGGATTTTGACGCAATCATCCTTGGCACGGGATTTGAATGTGCAGATCTGAAAGGCTACCGCGTGCTGAACAACCGTGCCGGGGTCATGAGATCGATCA
This sequence comes from Methanobacteriota archaeon, assembly GCA_034658995.1. Taxonomy (GTDB): domain Archaea; phylum Halobacteriota; class Methanosarcinia; order Methanosarcinales; family Methanogasteraceae; genus Methanogaster_D. The sequence continues at coordinate 559 of JAYEGG010000381.1, forward strand.
GCAACAAAAAGCTTTTTGGAGGGATGATGAAGTCGTTTGGATTCCCGCATCCGAAAATCTATGATATCTCAGATGGTTTCGAGTACCCAGTCATGGTAAAGCCGGTTTATGGCGCTGGCGGGATAGAAAACAGACTCGCGTATAACAAGGAGGCAGTGGGGGCTTGCGGGGCTGATATGCTGATTCAGGAGTATCTTGAAGGTGTTTCTGCGAGTGTTTCTGTGATCTCAACGCGCGGGGGCGCGGTCGCGGTCGCCGTAAACGAGCAACTCATCGGGACTTCGTGGCTCACCCAAGATAAGTTTGCTTACTGCGGAAATATAACGCCGTTTTTTAGCAAATACGCTGAAGAGATGCGGGAAATTGCGGTTCGGCTGGTTCTTAAGCTGAAACTAATCGGTTCAAACGGTGTGGACTTCCTGATTACGGAGGATGGTCCTGTGGTGATCGAGGTGAATGCACGGTTTCAGGGAACGCTTGATACGGTTGAATACACCACCGGGATCAGCGTATTTGATGCGCATGTGCGGGCGTTCGGGGGTGAATTGGCAGAGGTGGCACCTCCGGACGCTGCTAACGACCGATTTTCTGGAAAAGCAATTTTGTTTGCTGATGCGGAGGTCACAATTACTGATATGATCGCAGAAAAACTTGTGCAGGAGCGGATCATGGATATCCCACAGATCGGGTGGAGGATTCCAGCGGGGGATCCTGTAACGACGATTTTTTGTGAGGGAGACAGTCGAGAGCAAGTGATGCGAGAGTTGCGTGCTGCTGCCGGGCGGATACGTGACTGCTGGCGGCAACCGTCCGCAACTACCCGAAAAGACGGTGATGCCCTGATCTGAGATATGTAATCGAGAATATAAAAATTCGTGCCATGTATATGTAATCCGCCAATCCATTCAACATTGCGGAAGAAGTTCTTCTTTTGAACCCGTTTACACATTTCCACGATTTTTTAGATAGTGCCTTGGTTACCACTTAATTTGAAGCGGATACTTTTCTGGTACTGACGTTTTCTGTGATCGATAGCAGTAGCCCTCGCGCGTGTGGAAATCCGGATGTCACTCCCTCGTCTTCCTCGTCTCTCTCGTTTGCGTTAAATCATAGGTACGTGTTTAGCTAACTATAATATTGCAGCTAAATATATACGGAACCACAAGATTACACTGATTTCCACAAGATTTCTGTGTTAATCTCGTGAAATCTTGTGTAATCTCGTGGTTTTTCGCATTGGCTAAACACATACAATCATAGGAACGCAAAGACGCGAGG
>JAYEGG010000382.1:0-8230 GCA_034658995.1 Methanobacteriota archaeon
GCAAAGATGCGCTGGCGATTGCGCAGAAGCTTGATCTGGCAGCAATCACGCTGGACATCCTGCTGCCCGGGATGAATGGGTGGAGTGTGCTTAAGTACTTGAAGTATAATCCCGAGACCAGCACGATCCCGGTGATCGTGATCTCGATGGTGGATGATAAGACGCTCGGTTTTTCGCTTGGTGCAATCGATTACCTTTCCAAACCGGTTGACCGGGACGCGCTCCTCGGCACACTGGGATCGCTTAAAGGAGTGCTGGGGGCCGTTGTGCCGAAGGTGCTTATTGTGGATGATGAGCCCGATGCCGTTGAACTGATCGCATCGATGATCGAGCCTGCTGGCTTTGACGTGTTGCGGGCATACGGCGGGCAGGAAGGACTGGACATCGCGTTTGGCGAACACCCTGACGCACTGGTACTTGACCTGATGATGCCTGTTGTCAGTGGATTTGAGGTACTATCCAGACTCCATGCCAATCCCGAGACAAAGAACATCCCTGTAATCATCTGCACAGCAAAAGACGTAACAGACGACGATGTGAATCAGTTGAGCAACGGTGTGGTCTCAATCATGCAGAAAGGGACGTTTGTCGAGGGCGAACTGATAAAGAAGATCAGGAAAGTAACAACAAAGAGAGGGGATAAAAGCAAATGAAACACACACGGGTCGTCGAAGACAACCCGATGAATATGGAACTCGCAGTTGATCTGCTGGAAGTGTATGGCTACGATATAACGGGTGCGGAGGACGGGTTCAGCCCCCATGACCCCCCGGTTCACCCGATGAGCATGAAAATGCGGCTCCGTTTTCTCGCGGGCTCATAGCACCAGTTCCTCGCGCCCAATTTTAGTATTGCGCAGCAGATTAGGATGAGACGAGCACAAGAGGTCGATTGACTTATGGCGGTTATAACCCCGAGTACCAAACTGACCCGGCAGCCCATGCACCCATGAATGCCGCCTCCTTCGGGAAGAGCCGGGCGGATCAAACTTCTATCTCCACAGGTCCGCTGCTGTGCTTGTCTCGAGGTGGATAAACGTGAAACCAATATAACTTACAGCGGAGAGACAATTCCTCGAAAAAATAGCTGACTCACTGAATTTCGAAGACATTTTAATCAAGTACACCGGGGACGAACGGGCAAGTAGAGCACTTAAAAATGTTATTATCCTGATGACCCTGTTTAAGGAGAGTAAACGAAGACTTTTCCTGAAACGGTTGGATAAGTCGATACTCAAGAACTCTACCGACATAAAATATCTTGAAGAGGTCTATGATCTCATGGATTTAGTCTACAAGTGCCTTGGAGATATCATGTATGATCTGCTCAAGAATGCCATTAAACAGCACGTATGTGTTTAGCCAAGGCGAAAAACCACGAGATCACACAAGATTCCACGAGATTAACACAGAAATCTTGTGGAAATCTGTGTAATCTCGTGGTTCCGCATGTATTTAGCTGCAATCTTATAGTTAGCTAAACACGTACAAAATATCTTTTGTGGTCCGAACTCACCCGGTATCGGATTTCGCTCATAATACTCTTGTTTTGTCACATGATTTGACCCACATAACGGGCAAACCGGATTTACGAGATTGAAATGGTTTCCGGGTGGGAGTACTGTCTTTCATTTATGTTGTGTATGCGCGGCACTAACTTGCCACACCCCACGCTTACCTGCGCGGACACCGATTCTGCAGTCCTTCGAGGATCGCATCGTATCTGGCGCATATACGCTCGATCACGTCGGCTGACGCATTGCTGTGTGTGGGAAACGTGATGCAGTCTGCACCGTCCGTATCGAGACCATCCGACGCCACGGTCACGCCGGTTTGCGATATCGTGAATCCAAGATCGTTTAAGATGTGAGATGCCATTTCCGATGCCGGTTTCACCTTGATGTCCAGTTCCGCATCCATTTTTCTTGATCTTTCGTGATACTTCTCGTTCAACTCATTTAATTCAGAGATGACCTTTGAAACATCACGTTTCGTACCATGCCTACCGAGTGGTTCTGTTGATTGCAGCAGGTCGTCGAAGGTGGTGGACGCAATCTCGATGATCCCCCCTGCGAAATGCTTCTTAACCTTATCCGAGTAGCCTTTTGAGATAATAAGCGTGTGAACGTCAGTTAATACTGCAAGATCTTCGGCAGACGGGTTATACGCATTTACTGTGACACACGGCACCCCATAACGATGCAAAAGCGATTCATACATAGGGGTCACACCGATCCGTGACGCCAGCCTTGCCTTCAGCGCAGTCCGAATCGCATCAGGGTTGTTTGAATCCAGACCAAAGTATTCGGCAAATCCAGGCGTCGTTGTGAGAAGTTTTGTGTGCCCTTCCGGAGTCGATGCGATCAGCCCCATCTCGTTTAAGGTGTGTATGTGCGAATAAGTCGAGTTTCCACGAATTCTCACAATGTCCGATTGTTTTACTGGCTGGTGGTACGCAATCATCGATAACGTTCGGAGAACTGGTGCAGGTAGTTCCTTTGGCGCGAACGATTTCACATATTCGACATATTCAGGTCTAACTCGCATCAAATACTTTGTATCGCTTGATTTAATGATTTCAAAACCGGATTCTCGCATGCCGTACTCTTCAACCAGCTTGTTCATGATCAGGGTGGTTTCATCCACAGGTTCCCCGATTAATTCACTCAACTGTCCTATGTCAATCGAGCGATCCGAAGCAAACATGGCAGCCTCGATGATCTGCTTTTCGTTTTTCACAACACGGACTTATACCAGATATCTATTATCACTTTCCACAGGTCAATCACATCGACCCCCGCCATGATAATTGGCGATAAATATTAGCCATACGCCACTCCAAACCGCAACATTTAAAAGCGATCAATCCGTATATCGCATGTTGCCGCGGAGGGCAACAGAAGGAGGCATTACATGTCACAAAGTACAGGTTTAGTAACCGAACGATATGATCCGAAAGGCATGCGTGCGCATGCATTCCATTTGTTTTCGTGTGTGACCCTTATCATCACCGGCTGGTACATGGCAAAGCAGTTCAACATGTGCACAGTGATGGAAGCGTCAGCAAACGCATGGCAGCTCATCCCGTATGAGACCGTGCGCATGTTCCACATGTTTGCCGCGCTCATCTTCATTATAGCTGTCTGGATCTTTATTCCATACAACCTGGTTACGAGCGGGCACCTTCTCTCTGAGATATTTTTCATACCAGATGCGATCCAGTTGAAGAACCTGTTTCTCAGTCTCTTCAAAAAGGCGGAGTATCCGAGATTCGTTGTCGTTGACGAGGCGTCGGGGCATTACAAGAATAAACTGCACCCGTTTGTCAAACTGATGGTGATTCCCGAGAACATTGCGATCGTCCTGATCGTGATCACCGGTTTGATCATGTACAACCCCGAATTCGCTATCTGGCAGACCATTGTCGAACCCGCGATTCTCGTGGGCGTTGGATATGTATCGACATTGTTCAACATGTCCCCGATCGGATTTGTACGCACGATTCATCTGTGGGCGATGTACTGGTTCATAGTCGAACTCGTGCTGCACTTCGGATTCCTTGGAATGGATCCAAGAACCATGAAGTACTTCAAGGCAGTCTTCGTGAACGGCAAGGAAGATATGGACGAACACACCGAGATCATCAGAGAGCCGCACGAAGAAAAGAAGCCAAAGGCAAAGGGAAGACATCCCGTGGTTGTTCTGAATTGAAAATAAAAGGAAAAGCCTGGATATTCGGAGATGACATCGATACCGATGCGATCATCCCTGGCAAATACCTGCGCACCACCGATATGCAGGTATTTGCCGATCACGTGCTCGAAGGTATCGATCCTGAATTTGCAGGAAAGGTAGAGAAGGGAGACATCATCGTCGCCGGCAGGAATTTCGGATGCGGGTCATCCAGAGAGCAGGCGGTGCTTGCAATCAAACACGCGGGCGTCGGATGTGTTGTAGCAGCAACGTTCGCACGTATTTTTTTCAGAAACGCAATAAACATTGGTCTTCCGATTCTGGAAACCGGAACAACAATCTCATGTGAGCCGGGGGACACAATTGAGATTGATATCGAGAACGGACTCGTTGAGGCAGGTGGTTGCGAGTATACCGGGTCAAAGATGCCCGATTTCCTGCGCGAGATCCTGCTGGACGGGGGTCTTGTTGCACACCGCAAGAAAGAGTCCGCAAAAGAGCGGTTTGGCAGGCAGGCAGCCGCATATTCAAAGAGCAGCATTTTAGCGAATAAAGATCACCTGAACCGGATTGTTAATCTGGTTGCGCCGAAGAGATCTGATAAGGTGCTTGATATCGCAACAGGGAATGGGTTTTTGGCGTTTGAGCTTGCAACCTGGGTTTCCGAGGTCACCGGCTGCGACATAACCCGTGACATGATTGATACTGCGGAAGGCATCCGTGATGAAAGAAAACTTACCAACGTCACTTTTGAGATGATGGATGCTGAATCCCTCGGGTTTGATGATGGGTCTTTCGATATTGTCTCATGTAGATTCGCGTTCCACCATTTTACAAACCCCGGAAAAGTAATATCTGAAATGGTTCGTGTCTGCAAAAGCGGCGGAACGATCGTGCTCGTGGACGGGCTTTCATCAGAGGACGCTGTGAAGAGCAAGCACCACAATGAGATCGAGCAGATTCGTGATCCATCGCATGTCCGGCTGTACCCGCAGTCAGAACTGGAAGGAATGTTTCGCGATGCCGGACTAAAGATGATTCACGCACAAAACTGGGATGCAGACTTCTATTTTGATGAATGGATTAGTATCGCCGGTCCCGGAGACGAAATCATCGAGCAGATGCGACGCACGATGATTGATTCGATCGAAAACGACAAAACAGGTCTCAATGTCCATTTTGACGCTGACGAGCGGTTGCTTTTTACTTATGCTACAGTAATTCTGGTGGCTGAGAAGAACTTGTGAATCATGAATCCCGGACGTCGCATCTCACAGCTTTCATTGGCACCTGTCCAGGCATGATAAAACCACACTTAAACCCAAGCTTAAACCTGAAACCCGGAGGAAACAAACATGACCCCCACCCCCCTCGAAGACTGGATCATCCGGCTCCGGCGCGAATTTCACAGGGAACCAGAACTGAGTTTCAAGGAGTTCAAAACGCAGGAGAGGATCATAAGAGTCCTGAGCGACCTTGGTATCGAGTCAGAGAAGATCGCAGACACCGGCGTCATCGCAACGATCCACGGACGTGCGCCGCACCCCTGCATAGCGCTCAGGAGCGATACTGATGCGCTTGAAGTGTTGGAAGAGCCGACCGCGCTGAACCGGGAGTATATCTCAGAGAACGCGGGCATCATGCACGCCTGCGGGCACGACGGGCATATCGCGATGGTTCTTGGTGCTGCACGCGCACTTCAGGAGATGCGCGACAGACTGCCCGGAAGCGTCAGACTGATCTTCCAGCCAGCCGAGGAGCAGCCGCCCGGTGGCGCAGCGCGGGTGATTGCAGAGGGCGGGCTTGATGGGGTGGACGGGATCCTCGGGATGCATATCTTTGGTTACATCGATCTCGGGAGGATCGCGTTTCGACCGGGCAGGTTCATGGCAAGCTCAAACGTCTTCTCAATAAAAATCACCGGAAAAGGCGGGCACCATTCCAATCCCAGAGACTGCATCGACCCGATCCTGATCGCATCGGATTTCATTCGCACCATCACCGATGATGTTGGGCGCATACTTGATCCCGCGAGGTACGTCCTTGGAATCGGCAGGATACGCGGGGGTGCGCAGTTCAACAGGACGCCGGATGAGGTGGATATACTCGGAAGCTTCCGCACGTTTGATGATCACGACACAGAGACGATCGAGCGAACGATTCAAAAGACGCTCGACGCCCTGATGAAGACCTACATGAAGGATGATACCGGATGTGCCGCTAACCTTCCCACGTACGACCTCGACGTACTCCATGGCTACCCGGTGCTCGTGAACGACAGCGCATTTACAGAAGCCGTTGGTGCCACACTTACGAAAACATTCCCGGATGTCGATTGTGAGGCTAAACCGATCTTCGGAGCAGAGGATTTCGCGTTTTACCTGGAGAGGGTGCCTGGCATATACCTCCTGCTCGGGACACTGAACCTGCAGAAAGGGATCATTGAGGTCAACCATTCGAGCAGGTTCGATATCGACGAGGATGTGCTCATGACCGGCACAGAGATTCTGCAAACGATCGTGCTTGACTTCCTCAATCGCCCGGAGGCATATCTGCGATGATAATCGGGATATTTCATAGATCAATGACCTCTGCGGTGAAAGAACTGGTTCTGGACGTGCTGAGCGAAGAAGGTTTTGAGTACGACCCTGCAAAAGACTTTGATCTGGATAAAATCGAGGAGTATTACCTGCAAAACCACGGAATATTTTACACCGGGGTCGTGGACGACACGATTGTAGGCACGAGTGCTGTGAGACGAATAAATGACGGGACATGCGAGATAAAGCGCATCTATATACGAAAAGACTTCAGAGGAAGAGGTTTTGGGAATGCACTCCTCATCCAGGCTTTAAAATTTGCAGAGGAGAACTATTCAACGGTTATACTCAAGACCGACGCACAACTAAAGGACGCGATCAACCTGTACCTAAGAAACGGGTTTTCAGTGATAAAAGAGGAAGACGGGGTCATGTATTTTGAAAAAACCAGCTTGGAGACAAACTTATGAGAATCTGGGACATACCCCCCGAAAAATTATGCCGCAACCACCTGCTCGGCGAACACAGAGAACTCCATGCGATGTGGTCGATAATAACCAATAACAAGAAAGCGTACGCGAACCACCCTGAGACCCTGCGCTGGAAGAGGCGGCTGATGGCACTCTACCTGAGGCACGAGAAACTGGTTGAAGAGATGACAAAACGCGGATATAAGCACCACACACCCCTTGACGCAAAGCTTGCGACTGGAGAAGCCGAACAGACCGAATTTGTTACACCGTACGAGGAACAGGTCCGGATCCTCCGGGAGCGATGCTGCGAATGCGATGTTTGAGGGCGCGAGGCGCGAAAACGCTCCGTATAGGGCGTTAGGGTGGAGGTTACAGCGAGTCTGGTTATATAGATTAATTATGTTTATTTGTAACTACTTAGATAACTACTCAGGTATGTTGATTGGTCTCCCGATCGCGATTGTCGAGTAGGACTCATAGCGCACCTCTTGATGGGGTAATAGCCCCGAGGTTACTATGAGTCCCCTCACAGAACAGGACTTGAAGATTTCCCTCATCCGGCTTTCAGAAGCACATCCCCTACGATTTCAGGTATATAGTGAGTGATATATCTTCGGCTTTGGGAGTGGATTAAATTGGATGAAACGATTGAACTGATCCCAGTTATAGCTTTTCTTCTGGCTGCGTCAATTGATCCATTTAAAGGTGAGTCTCACGACCTGATAGTAGAAGTTCTGCATCCAGCGGGAGTTACCACTCATTCCATAGTAGCGGTAGTGTCCGATCAACTTTTGTCCCAGTAGTTCCCACCATACTTTCAGTTCAGAGAGATTTTGGATATGCTTTAGCCATATATTCATATCCACCATTCTTCTGTCTGAACTTCTTACGTGACGTCTTTCGCCCGAGCTTGAAGTTGCCCCACCCCCGGGTTTTGTCACAGAAGTGCGTGAAACCAAGGAAATCAAAGGTCTCGCATTTCCAGCCGTATTGCATCGCTCTCGTGCATGCGCATCGTCCGAACTCAATGATCTTACTCAATTCTCTCAGATATCATGAGTCCAAACTCACCCATTCGCGGTCTCAGCGCGTCTCCGAATCCTCTGGCAACGACAACTTTCTCAATAGCAGACAACAAAATCGTCCGCGTATCGAACAAGCCGAGCAAAACCAGTTAGCTGTGGCAGCACCTCGGTCTCAAACCATAAGTCCGAGCAGCATAGTGAAGGTATACATTAGCGAGTACCGGACTCAGCACACCGCCCTGCGGCGTACCTTGATCTGTCTCAAAGTAAACTCCTTCTTCCATTATGCCAGACTTCAGAAATCGACTAAACAAGCCTGCGCAACGTTGGATCCGCGATTCTCTGCTTTAGACATTCCATCAATCGCTTATGATCCACTGTGTCAAAGAACTTCGAGATGTCCATATCCACCACAAAGTTGACCGGACCGTTCATGATGATTCGGTCTAATTCAAATAGAGCATCGTGGCAACCGCGATGAGGACGGAACCCGTAAGACG
>JAYEGG010000383.1:0-6009 GCA_034658995.1 Methanobacteriota archaeon
GAGATGATGGTTGCACTGAGTAAGGTGTGACAATTTCCTCCTGCGATCGGGGCATATAGTTGATGGGTCAAGGATTAGGGATGTAAATGCTCAAGATCATAGGAATCGGCGCACTGAATATGGACAAGCTATACCTCATAGAGCGCATCGCAGCCCCTGCACCAGCTCGGGCTTCTTGACACGCCGACCTAAGGCGAGATCACGATCGACAGGGCAAGAGATCTCAGGGCTAACAGAAAGCAGAAAAAACGAGATTCAGGCTCGAGAAGTTCGGATACGTCTTTCAGGAGTACGCGATTCCTGCCCGAACTGACCGCACTTGAGAACTTGTACCTGCCAGCAATGGCTCTCGGGCGGTCCCGGGATGATTGCGTCACAAAGGGAATGGATGCGCTCGAGAAAGTCGGGCTTGCCGAGAGAGCAGACCACCGCCCCAGGGAGCTGTCAGGCGGCGAACAGCAGCGGGCAGCGATTGCACGGGCGCTCATCAACAAGCCAAAGATTCTCTTTGCCGATGAGCCGACCGCCAATCCGGACAGTGTCTCGTCGAGGCAGATTCTTAAGCTGTTTTGGGATGCCATGGCAGCGATCCTGATGGTGACTCACGAGCCCAGAGGACGCTGATATCAGGACCCGGGTGATCATCGATTGTGAGATTGTGGAGTGGGAGGGGTGAGGCTCTGGCAGCATCACTTCAATTCATACAGCACCAGCACCCGCAACTCCGGTATAGTCGGTAGATGAGAATCGTTGGTCAGAAAGAACGAAGCACCCGCCTGGATTGCTGTTGCCATCCGGATGGCGTCTGGTGTGCGGCGTTATACCTGGCACGCAGACGAGCCGCTTCTTCCGTGATTTCGCATGACATGGGGATCGTGGTGATGTGATTTGCGTTAAGTAGGATTTCCCTATATTGTTGAGCCAGCATCGCATTGCCATGCCGGAAGGGATGAACCAGCACCTCCAACAGTGTTACGATAGACGTAACCACTCGAAAATCGCCCCGATCCACCGCAGCGAAGAACGGTCGAATGATATTCAAGTAATCTGGATTCTGACACTTTTTATTATTTTCTGGGACGATTCGAAAACCGCAGAGGGACGGGAGAGAGAAACAACACCCCTCTGCGATCCTCAGCGTCCTCTGCGGTTAATCTTTTTTTGCCATGATCCACTTATCCAGAAGAAATTAAAAAGTCTCTGGATTCTCCTCAATGAAATAGATGAGAGGTGTGATGTCCAATCCCACGACCTCCCCCTGCAAGGGTTCTAACCAGTCCCAGATGCTCGCTCACGGTCTACGTACTTCTGGGCATCACTATCCTGCCAGATCTCCTTGCCCGGGTCCCTGCAGTTCCAGAATGCTGTGACCGGGATTGGGTGGTCATCCGTTGCCTGACCAGATCGGTTAGTTGGTCTATGAGCTTTATCTGATCGGGGGGTCGAGCTTTTGTATCAGATCCGGCGATTTGGCGTAAGTTGCGGTTTGCATCGTGGCGTCGCCTTCGCATTCATCCGGTATATCTTTTGTCAAAACCGTGGTCGCGAGACATGGCTGATTCAAGAGCTTAGTGTGTCAATTCCACCTCACTTATTATATCCCGTATTGTATTTTCGTATGCCGCATCCATCCCGGGCACCTCTGATTGAACGATTTTGGGGTCAGGTTAAATATGGGTGTGGCATAAATTATTGTGGAAATAGCTGGTATCGATATCTTCGGAGGTGACTACACGCCAGACCCAACAAACTTGCACAACATCGTTGAACTGCTCCTTACAGCACATATATACAACCAATCCGAAACGTTGACCGAGAACGATCTTCCCGCCGAGATACGGAAACATTACTGGGATGGCGGGGAGAAAACTGTTAAGCGCCCGATCAGTGTTCGTGTGCAGGATGTCACGTCACTGTATGGGAGTAACAATGTCAAACATGAGATTAAAGCCCTGCCGTTCATCGATTTCGACGAATTTGGGGCAGAGATACGATTCACCATCCCCGCTCTTGCCGGGGACTGGTTTGTAAAACAGGAAGACGCCATAGATCAGATCCGCATGAATCCTGTACTCGCATCATTTTATGAGGAGAGTGGTATAGGTGTGAGCTACGTGGAAGCGACTGCACAGGTGCAGCCAAAAGAACGAGATCGTGAGTATCTCAACTCGCTTGTTGCGGATATTGCCGCATCGGACGATGATGTTGATCTGCTGACGCTGGTGCATCTGGTTGCGCCGGAGGATGTGCGGCAGCCGATGGATGAGATGGTGCTCACGCCGGATCAGGAGGCAAAGATTGAGAGGATCATGCAGGCGATCAAACATCGGGATTACCTCCGCGAGATCGGGCTTCGCGAGATCGGGAAGATGCTCTTCATCGGACTGCCTGGCACGGGCAAAACATCGGCAGCCAGAGCGTTATCCGAAAAATTGAGTGTTCCGCTCGTAGAAGTCAGGCTTTCGATGATTACATCGCAGTATCTCGGGGAAACATCGAAAAACGTTGATAAGGTCTTTGAACTTGCTAAAAAATTGAGTCCTTGTATCCTGTTTATTGATGAGTTTGATTTTATCGCAAAAACGCGGATGTCTGATGAACACGCCACACTAAAGCGCGCTGTTAACACTCTTTTGAAAGCAATCGATGAAATCAGTTTGATTGATGATGGTGTCCTGATGATCTGTGCCACAAACCATCCGAACCTGTTGGATCGTGCTGCGTGGAGGCGTTTTGATGAAATTGTTGATTTTCCGCTGCCGAACACAGAAATGCGCAAAAGTATTCTTGATATTGTGCTTTTGAGAGTGGAGGGTGACTTTGATACGGAGGAGATTGCCGGGATGACTGAGGAGTTCACAGGCTCTGATCTGCGCATGGTCATCAGGGAGGCTGTACTCCGCTCATTGACCGAAAACCGGACTGCGATCATGCAATCAGACCTGGTCTCTGCCGTTGGCGACTTCAGCGACAGGGTGCGCCTGATGATGACGGAGTATACTACAACATGAGAATCGTCCTGCTCGGCACCGGGGACACCGTTGGCACGCCAAAGATAGGGTGCACGTGCCCAGCGTGTCTCGATGCGCTTGCAGGGGGCAGGAGCGCACGATCGCGCTTCTCGATTCTGGTTGAATCAGGTGGGGGACGGGTCCTGATAGATACGGGTCCTGATCTCCGGTATCAGCTCCTGAGGTTTGGAATAGATCATGTTGATGCCGTAATCTGGACACATGGGCATTATGATCACTATGCCGGGTTCGGCGAGTTCTACCGGGTCCAGGATCATGTGCCTGTGTATGGATTAAAAGATACATTAGATTATATATTGGAATATTTGTATTTTATGGACCCGGTACGGAACGATGTGATGGTTTATGAGCCATTCCATCTCATTGGTCTTGAATTCACGTTGTTCCTCGTCTGCCATCCACCGATCCTACAATCCACCGGTGTTATTGTGCGAGACGGTGATAAAAAACTCGTTATCACTGGCGACACTAATAAACATATCCCGCAGCGCAGTATCGAAGTCATGCAGGAGCCTGACCTCCTGATATGTGATGCGATTGCGCCGCCGATCTTTGATCTTGATAAGCACATGAACACCGCGGAAGCCGAGGAACTTGCATCAGAACTACATGCGAAGGAGATGGTGATGACGCACTTAAGTCACCTGTTCCCGCCGCACGATCTGGCGGTGAAGCAGTGGAATCTTGGATACGATGGCATGGAACGGGTGCTGTGATCAGAACCCGGCCGGGCAGGAACATCTCCAACGGATTCTTGCAGGTTGCCCAAGCACGCGTCTTGCACCCACTCTACACCCATATCTTCATCCCCCTCCAGCCCCATCCTTCTCCTCGCCCGGCAGCACGATATGAAACGTCGTCCCCTTGCCGCCAACATTGCTCTCTGCCCGGATCGCGCCGCCGTGCGCCTCGATAATCCCTTTAACGATCGATAGCCCGATGCCGATTGTGCCTGTTGTGTGTTGCATCAGGTCTTTCAGTTCATAAAACGGCCTAAAAATGTTCCCAAGCTCGCTTTCCGGGATGCCGATCCCGGTATCGCTGACACTGATGTGTATGCCGTCAGTTTCAACGCCCGCATCAACCCGGATTGTTCCGGGTTCCGGCATGTACCGCGCTGCATCATCGAGCAGATGATATATCGCATAGACGAGTCTTTCCCGATCACAGGTTATAATTATGTCATCAGGGACGTTCACCACTACATTGTGCCCCTTTGAGTCCGCAAGCGGCTTTGCGTGCCCCATTGCATCTTCCACCAGCTGTTTGAGCGATGATCTCTCTTTTTTGAGGCGTAATTGCCTTGATTGGATCTCAGACAGGTTCAACAGATCGCCAACCAGACCCGTGAGTCGATCAGCGTTTCTATCCATAATTTCCAGCTTTGATATCTGGGCATCTGTGAATTCGCCGAGCGTACCATCGAGCGCGAGATCCAGATAGCCTTTGATCGTGGTAAGCGGGGTTCGCAGCTCATGAGATGCCATATCAATGAATTCGGATTTCATCCGATCCAGTTCTGTTAGTTGCATATTCATGCGCTCCAGTTCTGCCGTTTTACCCTTGATCTCATCAGCATTCTTCTTCAGAACATCAGCCATCCGGTTGAACGAAACCGCAAGTTCGCCGATCTCATCAGCCCGCTCGATGTTCACGCGCTTTGTGAGGTCGCCACCAGCGATTGCTTTGGCGGTATACGCCAGTTCGGCGGTTGGCTTTGATATGTTGCGCGCAAAAACGCTTGCAACAATGATGGAAAGCATAATCGCGAAAATGGCGGTGATGATGAATTTCGCGAGCATCTCATGTTTTATATCGATAAATGGCTTTTTGAGTACTCCCACATACAACATTCCAATTATGTTGCTATTAACATCATATATCGGCTGATACGCTGTTATGTATGGCTCATTTACAACAAAAGCACTGCCGATCCATTTCTCCCCTGATATCAGCACTGCATCATACACTTCTTCTGAAACGCGTGTTCCGATTGCGCGATTCTTCTCGCTCTTGTAGACGTTGGTAGAAATCATCAGATCCCCATGAAAAATTGTCGCTGTTCCGATATCTTGATTCTCGTACTTTTTATCCTCGTAAACGATGCTCCTGACCCGGTCCACGATTTCATAGTTCTGATTGATCAGATATCCGCCGTAGATCACCCCAATCAAGGTGTCATTGTGATAAACGGGGGATGCAGCCTTGATCACCATTCCGGCGGTTTCGCTGGTTCTTGATGTTGGCTTCGCTCTCTGCGTACCCACGAACTCTGTATATGCACGTTCTACAAGGTCCCCGCCCTCAAGCAGCAGTTCCGGTTTTGGAACGATCTCGGTCGATACCACAGTCATGCCGGCAAGCGATCGCATCACCAGCGGGTCGTCTGCCTGCGAATCCCCATAAGCACTACTCTGCCCGCGCACCACCACATTTCCCAGGGCGTCCGTGATCGCAAGAAAGTCAAGCCCCCTATCCTCCATTATTCTTCTTAATTTGTATTTTAGAACGTCAGTATCGTTATCAGATAGTGCGGTCTGGATTGGTTCGATATTCGCTGTGAAACGGACCGAATCCTGGATCTGCTCCATCTTGTAGTTGTATATCTCCTGCGCCACGATAAGATCCGATCTAACGTCGTCCTGCGCCTGTTTCATGACGATTTCGTCGATGGAATAAACGCCCATCAGGGTCGCAAAACCGAGTGACAGCAGCGAGACGAACACAAACCAGATCACTAGCCTCCTGTAGATGGTGATCCCCATCATACTTTTATTGGTGCGATTGACATAAAACAGTTATGTATCACCATTCGATGCTCGACACTGAATAACGGAATAACGGAATAACGGAATAATGGAGTAATTATGTGGGATATCATATTAAACAAATTCAAGAAGTATCCTGCGCAGGAGAAGGTCGTGCGTCTGCTATTAAACCGTGGTTTTCAGGTCACTCCGGACGGCAAGGTGGTCTC
>JAYEGG010000383.1:6109-8223 GCA_034658995.1 Methanobacteriota archaeon
GGAATAATGGAGTAATTATGTGGGATATCATATTAAACAAATTCAAGAAGTATCCTGCGCAGGAGAAGGTCGTGCGTCTGCTATTAAACCGTGGTTTTCAGGTCACTCCGGACGGCAAGGTGGTCTCAGGCGGCATAAAACTCCCGCACACACAGATCGCAAATGAAATCGGCGTCGATCGCAGGGCAGTCGATGCGACCGCCACCATGATCGCGCAGGACGACCTGCTGAGCACAATCTTCAAAAACATCCGCCCGATCTCGTCGCTGCGCGAGGTTGCACCCGCGCTCAAGCTCGGCGTGATCGTCGTGACACCGGTGGACGCCACAGAGGCGGGTATTCTTGCATCAGTGGCAGCCTACGTGGCAGAACACGGAATCAGTATCATGCAGGCGATTGCCGATGATCCGCGGCTTTCCGATCTCCCGACACTGACCATCATAACCGACCGGCAGATACCCGATGATCTGGTCGGCAAGCTGCTGAAATGTGATTGTGTGAAAGGGATAAGCGTGTGTTGACCCGTGTAATATGGCACTGCCAGGGGATTCGTCGGTACATGATCAACATCATCCCCGGGGGTTTCAGACAGCACCCCAGAAGACACTTTTTATTATTTTCTGGGACGATTCAAAAAACCGCAGAGAGCGCAGAGGGACGGGAGATAGAAACAACAACCCTCTGCGATCCTTCAGCGTCCTCTGCGATTAATCTTTTTTTGCCATGATCCACTTATCCATAAGAAATAAAAAAGTCTCCCCCAGAAACCCCCGCGCACCAAACCATCATCACGCCGATTTCTGACATGCCTCGACAAACGCCTCTGCAAACCGCAGATATGAACATGCATGTAAGTGCGCATAGCCCGCAAGCGTATTCGCAACCATGATCCCGTCCCAGCCATCCTTGATCCCGGTCCCGCGCTCCAGTTTGATTGTGAAGGTGGCGTCGTCCGGTATGTCTGTGATCGTCGAATGATGGAACTCGTGCCCCCGGAAGGTGTCGCCTGCCCCGCCGATCGGAGTATTCATCGTGAAGCTGCCGACGTTGTAGCTCACGACCTTGCCCAGCATCTCGACGGTGATGGGAATTGCGCCTGCCATCTCGAAAGTCTCCCCGGTCATCCCGTGCATGCCGCTCTTTGTCACGATGCGCTCTGCAAGGTACATCAGCCCGCCGCACTCGCCGTATATCGGCATATTATCTGCTGACGCTTGCCGGATGCTGCGTCGCATACTATCGTTTGCCGCAAGTTCTCCTGCAAAGAGTTCGGGATAGCCTCCGCCGATGTAGACGCCGTCTACCAGAGGCAGTGCATCATCGTGCAGCGGGCTAAAATAGACGATCTCCGCCCCGTGTAGTTCAAGCAGATCGATATTGTCCCGGTAATAGAAATTGAATGCTTCATCAAGTGCCACACCTATCCGAACCCGATCACGAGCAGTCTTTCCGGTGACACCGGAAAAGATTGTTGGTTCCGGGACATTTATTGGCTCAGCGGTCTCTGCGATCTCAACCAACCGGGTGAGATCGATATTTTCCGAAACAATCCGCGTTATATTTGATATGCGTTCCTGAAACTCCGGCGACTGCCGATCCTCGTGCACAGGAACCAGACCAAGATGCCGCATTGTGAGCCCCATCTCCTCGTTTCGGGGGACGGTTCCAATCACCGGAAGCCCGGTATAATGCTCGATTGCAGATATCGCCTTTTCAGCATGTCGTTTGCTCCCGATCTTGTTTAAGATCACGCCCCTGATGTTAACATCCCTGTCGAACGCCGCATACCCCATGGCAACGGCTGCTGCGCTTCGCGTGATGCTTCTTGCATCGATGATCAGAATCACGGGGCATCTCAGGATCTTTGCGATCTGCGCCGTGCTCCCGATGTCGCTCAATCCCTCAAACCCTTCGTATAACCCACGCACCCCCTCGATTATGGCTAAATCCTTTTTTTCCCCGCCAAGAGCGTGTGAAAACGTCTCAAGCACGGCGTCTTCGGTCATCAAGTAGCCGTCAAGGTTCCTGCTTGTGTTCCCACACACAAGCGTGTGGTAGCTCGGATCGATGTAATCGAGACCGACCTTGAATGGCTGGATATCCAGACTTTTCCC
>JAYEGG010000384.1:0-1829 GCA_034658995.1 Methanobacteriota archaeon
TATGTGGTTAGTTTGTCAGGTCATAGTCCCCAGAAGGGATTATCCTTCCGCTTGATCTCCAGAAACTTGTTGAATGCTTCAACTGTATCATGCGAGAGCGTGTCGTACAGTTCCTGTTCGACCAGCTTTGCATGGCGTTCCGGGATATCAACGAGCAGCACATCACCTTCCTTGATCTGCCGTCCGACCGTCGGACCCTCGATTGCGACAGCAACCTCCGCACGGTATTTTGCCTCGCTTATAGGTTCGCTGCGCTCCTGAATCCCTTTTATTGACCCGACATACACACCATCGGTACGCATAACCGGGCTTCCCGGCTTGATCACGCCACCAAGAACGTGCACACCGACAACCGCCGGATTATTCTGCCTGAAGACACAACCACCCATAATCGTGAACTGCCCGGGTCTGATCACTGCTTCAGAGAGTTTCTTCTCGACAAGCTCCTTTTCCTTCGACGACCAGCGCTGATAGTCATCGATCAAACTATAGATCACGTCACTCTGGAATAGGTGCGTTCCTGATCTCTGCAACTCGTCCACAGCATCCGGGAGCACGTCAACATTAAACCCAATAACTATCCGGTACAGGGGGTTTGTGCAGGTTGTAGCCTCAACAATGTCCCTCCTTGCAATATTACCGACTTTGGCAATCCTGATCGCGATGTCCTTATTTCTAAGCTCCCCTGTTATCGCCTCGAGCGATCCGATGGTGTCGGCACACAGAACAACGCCGTCGGTATCAGTCGTTATCTGCACGGTATCAATCTCGCCCGCAATCTCGCGCACCGCATCCTCGATGCTACCCGGACTATCGGACGGCACCTTGATCATTGATCCTGCATAAGCGCGCTCAAGATTTGGCGCTGCGATTCTGACACCGGAAGCTGCCGTCACGCGTTTTACCCGGAGGAACGATTCGTTCGACCCGATATCAGCCACTGCGCCAGGTTTAAGGAGCGCACGTACCTTTGTCGTGACGACTGGCTGCCCACCAACGACGATAGTGTCGCCGACCGCAAGTTCACCGTCATACAGGATCGCGTCCACGGTTGTTCCAAGCCCGAGTGTCTCGCTAACCTCAAGAATCGTGCAGACGCCCGCTTTACTTGCGCTCAACACCAGATTCTGCTCAAGGAAGCGCTGCGCCAGCCCGAGCAACACCATCAAAATATCGGGGACACCCTCCCCTGTTTTTGCGCTCACCGGGATCACGCTGATGGTTGTTCTAAAATCAGAGATGTTATCGTATCTGTCCGCATTAAACCCGCTTTCATAGAGTTTTCCGATCATCTCATAGAACTTTCGGTCGAACTCCTGCCGTGCGTGGTCACCCTGCAACTCATAGCTGCTGACAAACGACGCATCCCCGCGGTTCTGCCAGCCATGTATACGATCGATCTTGTTTGCCGCGATCACAAACGGGGTCTTGAACTTCTTTAATATGTGCAGGGACTCGATTGTCTGCGGCAGAAAACCTTCGTTGATATCAACAACCAATACGGCAAGGTCTGCGAGCGCGCCGCCGCGGCTGCGAAGCGTTGTGAACGCGTGGTGCCCCGGCGTATCAATAAAGAGTAAGCCCGGAACAATGAACTTCCCGGCAAACGAGGGTCCACATGCATTCTCAATCGCATCGATAGGCACCTCGGTCGCGCCGATGTGCTGAGTGATCGCGCCAGACTCCTCGCTAGCGATCGCACTGCCCCTAATTCTGTCAAGCAGCGTCGTCTTTCCATGATCAACGTGTCCAAGCACACACACGATGGGGGTTCTGAGCGTCATAATTACAATATGTTGATTGTGAACGTGTAAATTGCGAGAGAATAA
>JAYEGG010000385.1:0-1826 GCA_034658995.1 Methanobacteriota archaeon
ACTATCGACCACAACGCGGACGTCGTTGCATCCGAAGCCCGGAACAGACTGGTTGCATTCGGGCTGATCGGCGACCCAAACTTTTTTTCAACATTCACCCGCCTGAAAAATCGGATACGGGAAAAATACCCGGATATCATCATCGAAACCGTCCCTGGAATCAGTTCGATCACCGCGTTCGCATCGAGAACCGATGCGGGCGTTGATCGTTCGTTTGTGGTGAGCGATGGCTCGCCGATCACAACAAAGATCGTGTTAAAGACGCGAACCCCGAAAAAGATCAGGGACCGCCTGATCGAAGAAGGATACACCGATTTTATCTTTGCTGAGAAGCTGTTCTCTGATGAGGAACGAGTGACCAACGAGATTCCTGACACGGGGAATTATTTCAGCATACTGTATGCAAGCAAAAGAGATGCGGAGGAGAAGTGAACCATGCCAGAAAAAGTCTATTTTGTTGGAGCAGGTCCGGGCGACCCGAAGCTGATCACACTCCGCGGAAAGGAACTACTCGAAAAAGCCGATCTCGTGATCTACACGGGTTCGCTCGTTGACCCGGCAGTTGCCGCATTCAGCAGCGGGACGGTTATCAACAGCCACGGACTTACACTCAATGAACTGACCCACCACATGGTGACTGCAATAAGCGACGAAAAAAAAGTCGTCCGGCTGCACACCGGCGACCCATCACTCTACGGCGCAATATGCGAGCAGATCTCGGCGCTCAAAAAACACAACATCGATGTTGAGATCATTCCGGGCGTGTCATCGGTCTTTGCAGCATCAGCCGCGCTAAAGACACAGCTTACGCTCTCCGGAATCACAGAGACCCTGATCATCACCCGCCCGGCTGGCGAGACACTCAAGTCAGACTCAATCAGGGAGCTCTCAAGACACGGCGCAACAATAGCGATATTCCTCGGGGTAAGCAAGATCGCAAAGGTCATGGAAGATGTCGAGTACCCCCCAAATACGCCGGTTGCCGTTGTCTACCGGGCATCGTGGCAGGATGAACAGATCATCCGCGGCACGGTCGCAGACATCGCAGAAAAAGTCAAAACCGCGGGAATAGAGCGATCAGCCATGATCCTGATCGGCGACGTCGTGCACCCAACAAGTTTCAGGAGGTCGCACCTATACGGATCGCAGTGATCTCCTTTGAGCGAAACCAGGCGGTCGCAGAGCGCGTCGCAGGTCTCCTTGGCGGCAAGGTGATCTGGTACTCTGAATCTGCATTTGCGGACGCGTTTTCCAAGGAATCAGGGTACGATGCGATCATTGCGATCATGTCCTGCGGAATCGCTGTCCGGAAGATTGCGCCGCACTTATCGAGCAAATGGACAGATCCTGCTGTTGTGGTGGTAGACTGTGCACTCAGACACGCGATTGCGGTTACCGGCGGGCACCATGGTGCAAATGAGATCGCGACACGGCTGGAAGTGCTTGGCGCGGATCCCGTGATCACGAATGCGAGCGAGGTCGTGAAGTGATGGCGCGGGGTGGATCGCATCGGAACGCCAGTTATGTTCCTGAAGTGCGGTTGGGGGTGTGCGGCGAAAGGGTGGGCATGAGACCAATGAACATCGTTAAATGCCAGATAACAGATATAACAAACAACACAATATTTTGTTACAATTGTTACCGGTGAGATTATGCCAAAACCAAATCCTTTCACCCCCAAATCCGGATGGGAACCCAAAAATATGGCTCTTTGGTAATTCCCGTGAAATTGATCTCCACGATAAATCAAGTAAATAAGGAATATCCCCCGTTGTTAGTTATTTTATTACTTTCTGGTTACTATGGCTTATCTCAATTCTATTAAC
>JAYEGG010000386.1:0-8196 GCA_034658995.1 Methanobacteriota archaeon
GAGAAGATAAAAAGCATCTCCGGATACCACAGGTGGAGACCCATCCAGGCGAAATTCCCGCCGAATGCGTAGAAGCCGTCGAAACAGTGAGGATAGAACTCGATAAAAGAGCCAGCAAACTGTGAATTGAACCGCTCCCTGACAAATTGTCCGCCTGTCCGATGACTCAGGGAATAATATACAACCAGAAAGCCATGGCGTCAAGAATGGCTTGGATTATTTTAAGTATTCGCAAACAGACGCCTTCATTTCACATCCCATTTTGTAGTGTATATACACCACATAAAAAAAGTTTTCACTCTTGCAATATACTACCTTTTAGAAGCGTAGAAACGTCGCAACCGTGAAACCAAATATGGCGATGCCGATGATGATGACATCCACGGTGGGTGCTGCGATGGCTGGCGGTGCTGAACCCTTCTGACGTGCAGGACTCACTCAGAAGCGAGCTCCTTGCCGAGATCGGGGTCGAGAAGGCAGAGGAGGAGAAGCTCACAAAGGAGATCGAGAAAGAGATCGGGTGGTAGGATGAGATGGGGGGGCAGAGCTGCGGTTCGGATCTGGGATGTCTGGCAGACGGTGGGGGGGCGTGAAATCGATGGATTCTGTAATGATCCGAAGTGAGGTGGATAAAAAGATTTAGTGTCACTGGGTTGTTAAATAGTGATAGGGAAGATGATAATATGGAAAAAACCATGATAATGGGTCAGGATGTTATCTCTGAATTAACCCCGTACCTCGAAGAGAAGCATATATCACAGTCTCAGCTGGTCAGTATCATATTGAAGGATATTTTATTCGCAGAAAAATACGCAAAAACCAATCAGACTTATGCAATCGTTGAACAGTTTCTGGTTGATCTGTATCGCGTGGGAATTCTGGAATACAAAGACCTGTTACCCGTTCTTGGATTTGAAAGGTCACTGGAAGTTACAAACGCGATCAGAACAGCAAAAAGGTTCAGATCATGGTCAAAGAAATAGTCTGCGATACGAGCGCGATTATTACCCTCTTCTCATACCACACACCGAGATTGCTGCGAGACTCGGTGTCGGCGAATCCACGATACGGAACCGTGTGCGGTTGCTCGAGGAAGGGGGGTCATCAAACAGTACACGGTCGTAACCGATCCGGCGAAGCTTGTGTACAATTCGGTTGCCCTCTTTGGAATTGATGTCGAGCCCTCGTATCTCCTTGATGTTGCGCTGCAGTTGAGCGAGTTTTCGGAGGTGAAATTCGTTGCAACCTCGGCAGGAGATCACATGATCATGACCGAAGTGTGGCTTACGGGCGGGGGTGCGCTCGGGACATTTATTGCGGAGAAGATCAAAAAGTTAGACGGCGTGCAGAGGGTGTCGCCGACTGTGATCATGGATAACTGGAAGGTGCGCAGCGGGCATCTGCTGCCGTAAGTATCGAAAACATTGCAAATACATAACCAAAGTGCGAAGGTGATATATGAAATTCATATATGCCTTCGAATCGTATGAATATATGGAGCATTGCAGATTTACAGGAGTTGTGCTAAATATCTCGATCAAAAAGGTATGAAGGAGTGTTGTGATGGGTGACAAAAAATACTATGCTGCGAGGAAAGGAATTTCGAAACCAGAGCTCATGGATTTCCAATTATTGAAGAAAGTTTTTCTCCGGATGTACCGGGGGTTTGAAGATGACCTTTACTTTCAAGAGGCAACAGGTTATCACTGCGTTGATAAAGGCGAGGTTCATGGTAGTTGGGGTTGCGGGGATAGTGATATTGAAGCGTCCATCTATTTGGAATTGGGAATGTGTGGCATTTGGCCAATAGAGAGAAATATTGAAAACTATGATGAACCCACTCTTTTTACGGTCATCGAATTTCTTTATGATTATGTCTCGGAACCTACGGACAAACGATATCACTTCTGGAATAATTGTGGATGGCATTCTTCCAAATATGATATAGAGAAAGGAAAAGTGACATATCGGACGAAAGTCAACGAGTTTCTTAAAGATTATGACCGTGGGTATCAACTATCAAGTGGTGGAGAGATTCTCGAAATTGCACCAACAGGGTTGGAACATATATTCGAAGAAATTGTTGAGACTGATGACCATGAGAACATTGACATGAGACTACAAAATGCAATATCCAAATACATGAGGCACCATGCAACAATCTCTGATAAGAAAGATGCTGTCAGGGAGCTTGCAGATGTGTTAGAATTTCTTAAGAAGTCTGGTATTCGATTGCAAAAGAAAGATGAGAGCGATCTCTTTAAAATAATCGATACCTTTGATATTCGCCATCACAATACATCCCAACAGGGTGCATACAATAAAGAAATATGGTACGACTGGATGTTCTACACATTTCTTTCGTCTATTAATGTTCTTTTGAAACTTACGAGTGAGAAGAATGGTAATTAAGACATCGTCTAACACCCAACTACGCGCATTCAGTACGTCCCATATACTCAAAAAACACCAGACAACACGCCACCACAAAGAAAAATCGGTGCAAACAAATGAAATGGCTCAAAGACACCCACAATCGGAGGATTCGATTAACATCCGAGCGGCTGGAGCATATCGAAGGGGACCATCCGGAAATGTTTAGGCAGATCGACAGAGTACAGGACACACTATCAAATCCCGACATGATTATCAGATCGAGAACAGACTCTGGCGTAGAGTTATTTTATCGGCATTACAGCATCACACCCGTCACTGAGAAGTATTTATGTGTCGTAATTAAAGCATCGGTTAGCGATCTGTTCATCATAACCGCATATTTTACGGACGCGATTAAAAGGGGCAGGATATTATGGAAAAAGAATTAAAAATATGGTATGATAAAGAAGGAGATTACCTTGAAGTTATCTTTGATCGGAAAGCCGGGTACTTCAAGGAGACCGAGAACGATGCGGTGATGAAAAAGGTCGACGAAACTGGAAACATCATCGGGTTTTCTATCCTGAAGGTGAGTGCACTCAAGGGGCAAAAACCACTTTCAGTCGGTCTCGCAGGTCATATCGCCTGACCGGCTGGTCTCACGCATTCAACAATAACCCGAATAACAACAGACATCCCCCGGGGCGAGGTGAGCGCTTCGATGCATCAAAGGAGGTAGTAACGGTCGCCAGACGACGATTCCGGTTTAACAGGGCAATTTGCCGTATATACCGAATTGTTTGCCGATCTGAATGCAAGGATTCGGTCGGCTCAGGTTCGCGCAGCTCTTTCAGTAAACCGCGAGTGGGTTCCCCTCTACCGGCAGATAGGTAGGGCAATTCCGAATCTTTTTAATTTCTTTGGGTCGTTCGAAAAACATGATGCCAATCCTGCAAACACTGGTATGATTAGATGAGTGTAATCAGTGAAATCAGTGTTAATCTGTGGCTAAAAGTTTTATTTGCCACAGATTAACACTGATTACGTAGATTAACAGTGTAAATGACTTTTTAGATCGCTAGTGCTCCATTCTGGCAGTTGTGCTTACATAAGACAACCCGGGGTAACCAGAAAATAATAAAAAGTCTCAAAACTCTGACTTTTTGAACATTCCACAAAGTGACCCTAAATATAGGTTGCAACCCCGCACACCCGGCGCCCCCCACATTCGGTTTGGCTGCATCCGGTGTTTCGCACGGTAGCCAGTCCGCAGCAAGCCCGCGCATCGATTATGGCAGAGCACTAACACCACCGCGGGGCGCTTCCGCGTAACCGCTCCTAACTAAACCACTTCCATCGTTGATGGTGGCTTTGTCGCGATGCTGTACGTCACGCTCACAACACCTGTTACCTCGTTTGTGATCCGTTCAGCCAGCTGTTCCAGCACAGTGTAAGAGAGTCTCGTTGGTTTTGCGGTTCTTGCATCAACGCTCTCCCAGCACCTGATCTCGATCTGTGTGCCGTAGTCTCGTTCTCCGTTTCTCATGCCGGTGACCCGGTCTTCGTGCAGGATTGCCATGTATTGGAAAGCCCCGGAATCTGCTAGTTCTTCTTCGAGGATCACTGTTGCTTGCCTGACGGTTTTGATCCGCTCGGGGGTGGCTTCTCCGATCACGCGGGCGGCAAGGGCGGGTCCTGGAAACGGCATTCTGTTGTAGATTGTTTCTGGCAAGCCAAGTGCTTCTGCAATTTTCCGCACGCCGTTTTTTCGCAGTTGTATCAGTGGTTCTATGATTTTGTATCCGAATGTGGTCTCCGGATCGATTCCGAGTTGTGCGAAGACGTTGTGCTGCCTCTTGATCCCTGCAACGGTCTCATCCACGTCGGTCAGAATCGTTCCCTGCAGGAGGTGTTTTGCCCCGCTCTCCTTAACGAGCCTGCCAAAGACGTCCTTGTAGAATGTCTGGGTGATTGCTTCCCGTTTTTCTTCAGGGTCTGTGATCCCGCTCATTGCATCAAAAAACTCGGTTCTGGCATCGATTATCTCCACGTGTACGCCGAGTTTTTTGAAGACCGAGACGATCCATTCAGGTTCGCCCTGCCTCATGATGCCGTTATCGACGAAGTACGTCTTGAGGCGGTCTCCAAGTGCGCGGTGCCCGAGCATGGTGACTGCTGATGAGTCGACGCCTCCTGAGAGCGCGTTTATCGCAAGACCGCCGCCGACGGTTTCTGATATCGCACTTACCTGCTGTTCTATAAAGTCTTCTGAATCCAGAGCTTTTACGGTTATTTCTTCCATTGTGCCAGTCTCCATAAGGTTGTGTGTGTTGACGATTAATGTGGTGGTCTACTTAAGCTTATACTCAACCGACCATCTGCATTACCCCAAACCCTTAAGATATTACACGATAATATAATCAAACATATTCACTAAGTAGAGGGTTTTATCATCAAACAGGAAATATGGATCGAGAAATACCGACCAAAGAAACTGTCGGACGTGGTCGGGCAGGCTAACACGATCGGGCGGCTGATCTCTTATGCGCATACAAGGAATCTGCCGCATCTGATGTTTACAGGTCCGCCCGGAGTTGGGAAGACCGCGTCTGCCGTATCCATAGCAAGAGAACTTTTTGGTGATACGTGGCATTCAAATTTTACCGAATTGAATGCGAGTGACGAGCGCGGCATTGACGTGGTGCGGCACAAGATCAAGAACTTTGCAAGGATGTCGCCGGTTGGAGACGCCGAATTCAAGATCATTTTTCTGGATGAGGCTGATGCGCTGACGTCTGACGCTCAATCTGCGCTGCGCAGGACGATGGAGAAGTACACGCAGACGTGCCGGTTCATACTGTCGTGTAATTACTCATCACGGATCATAGAGCCGATTCAATCGAGATGCGCGGTCTACAGGTTCAGTCAGGTCTCAGATGATGCAATTGAGGAGAGAGTCCGGTATATCGCAGACTGTGAGCATCTTGACATCACAGACGAGGGGGTTGGGGCGGTTACGTATGTTGCCCGCGGCGACATGCGAAAAGCGATCAATGCGTTGCAGGCGGCAGCAATGCTTGGCACGACCATTGATCGTGACGATATATATCAGATAACTGCAACAGCGCGTCCCGAGGAGATCAAAAAGCTCATCCTCTATGCGTACCGGGGTGATTTTGCAGAATCTCGCAGGGGGCTGGATGATTTATTGACCAAACAGGGGTTGTCTGGCGAGGATATTGTCGGGCAGATATACCGGGCGATATTTGATATTGGGGAAATTCCCGACCGTAAAAAGGTTGCATCGATAGATAAAATTGGAGAAATAGATTTCAGGATCACGGAAGGCGCAAACGAGCGGATACAGCTTGATGCGCTTTTATCATGGTTTGTATTATCGGGGACTAATTAAATTGGAGATTACAATGAACGATCGAGTACCTACAGGAATACCCGGGTTCGATGAACTGTGTGAGGGTGGACTGATCAAAGACCGCACCTACCTGCTGGCAGGGACTTCGGGTACCGGAAAAACGAACCTCGCATTCCAGTTTCTGTACAATGGAGCCACCCAGTACGGTGAAACCGGCATCTTTGTCGCAACCGAGGAACGTCCTCCGCAGATCCGCGAGAATCTTTCGAGGTTTGGATGGGATGTTGCGACGCTTGAAACGAATGATAAGCTTGCGATCATTGATGCGTGTTCCACAAAGATCGGCATCCCGTCGCAGGAGCGGTATGTGGATGTGCGCCCGTTTGATATGCGTGCCACACTTGACCAGATCATTGCGATACAGGACGCAACCGGTGCAAAACGCGCTGTGATCGATTCGAGCACGTCCATAGGATTTCATTTTCAGGATCCGGCAAAGGTCAGGATCGAACTGCTCAAACTGAGCACGACCCTTGAGATTCTGGGTCTGACATCGATCGTAACCTGCGAGATCATTGACGACACCATGCAGAGCAGGTTCGGCGTCGAGAACTTCGTGACTGAGGGCACGATCATGCTGTACAACCAGCGCCGCAAGAACGTGCGTGTCCGCAGTATGGAGATCTTCAAGATGCGCGGATCCGACCACAGCAAGGACATTCACCCGTACGAGATCACATCGGAGGGCATAGTCATCCATCCGCACGAAGAGGTCTACTGAGGTAATGGGGCATCAGGAACCAGGGTCACCGGGGATGCGGCTCCACGACATCTTTAATCTTGATCCGGCAGAACCTGTGTTTCTGGCAGAGAACAGCTTCTACGACCAGAAGCGATCGCCACTCACAGAGCGTTACCTCAAAGAACTCGCCGCGGTTGCAGGCAGCGGTAGCAGTAGCAACAATAGTTCGGTACAACTGATCGATCCGGGTAGCCACAGCCCGATTGCAGTAGCGGTTTACGTGCATTCGCAGGGCATCAACCACTGGCTCGTGCTCACAAACGTGATCTCAAAGGACACGCTTTTTCCGGAAAAGATATCTGATGTCTTTGGCAGTCGAAGCGAAATTATTGAAACAAACGCATCTGATCTCTACGAGGCAGTAATTGAGTATTATTGCATATTTCTTGCGAACCAGTGGCTATGTGAATCCTGCGCGCGTGAAGAGATGCCGTACCTGGATCTCGGGACGGCTGTAGCGGTGAGTGAACTGCTGAATGAAACGCCGGGGGGTGAAACTATAAAACCCGATAAGCCGGGTCCTGCCGTGCGAAACGAGCGTTTGAAGTGTCTTATTCGCAAAGCAACATCCGGAAAAGGAATTGATCCTGCTCGCGCAGACGTGCTTGAGATCTGCTGTGGGGACGGAAGCGCCACAGGCGTGCTCCGCGAGATCGGTTGCGACCCAATCTGCATCGATCATGATATGTGTGACATCTGCGACGGACTGAAGAGCGGGGCGCTCCATGAGACAAGATCAATCGTTCTTGACGCCGCAGAACTCTCATTGTTCTTTGATCAAGAGTTTGACTGCGTGGCAGGGTTCATGATCGGTCCTATCCAGCCGTTTAACGAGGAGATGTGGGCGTCGGTGCTGCACGAATCCGTGAAAGTCGTGCGGACGCCAGGGTTGTTGATCTTCACGTTCCACAACAGGGAAGAGCTTCTGTTTGCCAAGGATGTGCTCGATGATCGTGTAACCGATGTGGAGATACTTGAAAACACGCCGGATATTGGGTATGACCGGTGGGTATATGTTGGTTTAGTGAAATGAGGTAGAAAATACATGGAAATTACAAACGAAACACAGATTATAACCATCTGCCCGGCTTGTTCGTCGCAGGAGCTTCATGACGTGCTGAAACGGCGTGGCAGTGATCAACTGGTGCGCTGCACAGAGTGTGGCAGCGTGCATAACGTTGCCTCGCAGGCGCGGGCAGCCCCTGAGACTACGAGCGTCAGGATCATTGTGAGCGCGGGCGAGGACTCGGCACAGTACACCATCGAACTGCCGCCTGATCACGAGGTCTACACTGGCGACGAACTGCTTGTGGACGATCCGTCTGCGGACGAGGTGCATCTGGCAGAGGTTGCCTCTGTCGAGTCACACGGAGCGCGGGTGATATCGGCTGTCGCTGCCAATATTGATACGATCTGGTCACGGGCAATCGATAAGGTGACTGTGAAGGTAGCGATCCACAACGGCAAAAAAACCCGGTCGGTCAAGCTGCAGGAATACGGGGACCGGGAGTTTACGGTTGGTAGTATCGAAGATGTTTCCGGAAGCAGGTGCAGGATTATCAGAATCAAGACACGGGAACGCGGATTTCGGAAATATGCCGGCAATGTTGTCAGTGCAAAGGATATTAAGCGGATATTTGCAGAG
>JAYEGG010000387.1:0-1822 GCA_034658995.1 Methanobacteriota archaeon
CTGCATTTGTTTCGGGTATCTCGGCAAAACATCGCTCAACAGACTCCATTATCGCAGATATCCGCGCATGGATGGGAGTTGCGCCCTTGCCTGAGTATACAGTTATCGCACCACAACCCGCACTTGGTCTATTTGCCGCAATTACTGGAATTCCGACCCGGTCAAGATGCGTGATGTCGGTAAGTTCGGTCACCCCGATGTCAGGGAGGAGTTTCTCAACATTGGAAAGTGTTGTCTCGTAGTCGAGCACCCGCTGGGTACCTGGCTGATATTTGATCTCATGATTGATTGTTAGCTGCATGGTTTTTCATCTCGGGTGGGGTTATTTATTAATGCAACCCATGGGTGTAAGTCTTATGTAAACTCTGTCCGCGGACCAACTGTCAGTGATGGGGTGCAAAAAGGTTTATTGTATGGGGTTCTATTCTGATGTGTATACGGGGGCACTGCTCGTGGAAGTTTCCCGTCAGGAAGGCAGTGCTTGTGACGGTATGAAGGTGATATATATATATGGGTGAAATTATAGTGAATAGGAATATACAACACTATGTGGTCAGGTTCTGTGTGGCATTCGCGCTCTCCGGTATTTTTGTAGGATGTGCATCTGCGGTATATTATCCGGAAGGATACATGGGGACCGTGGTCGAAAAGGATATTGGAGATAATACGTTTGAAGTCGAAACAACGCACGAATGGGCATATACTGAATGGCAGTCCAGCAACGCTACGACAAAATGGACATTCCCGAATAACGACGCGGCTGATGAGGTTGACATAGGGGATTATGTGGAGATACTCAGCTTTCCGGAGATCTCTGGCGGGGTTATCGGTCTTGGAAAGATGAAATCAAGCACAGAGAAGATCATAACCGATATATACGGCGATCCTGATTTTCTGGAACCTTATTTCCAGAAACCCCCTGATCCACCATTATCCGGTGGCTATACGCTGAAATATGACAATACACCTAATTGTTCTGATTGTAGTGAGCGTAACTGCGTGGCAGATTATACCAACGTAACCATCGTCAACAGAACCGGTCACACCGGGGTGGACCGCCATCAATTATATCCGGGGCAGAACTACACACACAGCGGCGCGGAACATCGCATCAGCATCACGTTCCATTCAGGAGAAGCCGCCGCTTATCCGGAGTGCACCGATCGACCATGTTTCAGTCCGCAGCCGATCTCCGATTTTACGGTGCACCTAATACACATATCCGCGGCAGAAAACCAGCCGCCGGTCGCAAACTTCACACATTCACCGAAACATCCTATTGCAGATGAACCGGTAGCATTTGACGCATCTGGCTCAACAGACTCCGATGGAGACATAACCGACTGCAGATGGGACTTTGGCGACGGAAACATGACAACCACATCAGAGACGATCGTCACGCATTCATACACTTCGAAAGGCGATTACAACGTAAATCTGACAGTGACAGACGATGGGGGTGCAGAACACTCATCGAACCGCACAGTGACGGTAACCGCCGCCGCCCGTGGCGACCTGAATCACGACGGCGACATCACCAGTGCCGATGTCGTGATCGTACTCGGGATCGCGGTTCGCGGGGAATATGCGCCAGGAGCGGATATGGATGAAAATGGCTGTGTGAACGCGCTTGATGCACATATAATCCTGTATATGGCGGCGACATGAGATATATGCCGGAATCCTAATCGTCAAGCAGTCTCCCATGCTTTCCGGGTCTTTGCGTTGGCAAGCACCGGCATGATCTGATCGATCCGCTCCTGCGCTTTTTCAAGCAGGGCAGGATCGATGACTGGTATTGCGGGTACCGGGGCTACTTCCC
>JAYEGG010000388.1:0-1821 GCA_034658995.1 Methanobacteriota archaeon
CTCAACTTTGGGGATTATATTTTAATCCGATAATCGCCTGCCTGCGCCCCATTTCACCCCTATTCTCCTCCATTTTCCCGCAATCCTGAAATCCCCTCGCCCCCAAAAACCACTATCAAGCGACTTCATCATCACCCAACCAAACCTCGCTTTTTTCACTTGTGTATGTGTAAGGTTTTCATGAAAAAAGAAGCATTTATAAGCAATAAACTGCAATATTTCCCTACACATACAGTCCCCATAACAATGGCATGGAATATCACGTGGCGCAAGCCACATAAGAAAAAGTATGGCTACCTGAAGAGGTCCTATCGGATAGATGGAAATGTGAAGACTGATGAGATCTACATCGGTCCGGATGAAGTTGCGACGAAGATCCTCGCTGATCTGGCAACCAGGGAACTGATTGACGAGACTGATATAACTTACAGTGGCGAGACGATCCTCGAAAAAATAGCTGACTCGCTGAACTTTGAAGACATTTTAATCAAGTACACCGGTGACGAACGGGCGAGTAGAGCACTTAAAAACGTCATTATCCTGATGACCCTGTTTAAGGAGAGTAAACGAAGACTTTTCCTGAAACGGTTGGATAAGTCAATACTCAAGAACTCTACCGACATAACATATCTGGGAGAGGTCTATGAGCTCATGGATTTAGTCTACAAGTGCCTTGGCGATATCATGTATGATATGCTCAAAAATGCCATTAAACAGCACAAAATCAGTCTTAAGTATTTGATGGTGGATGCTACTCGTTTTAAGGTTTATAAGGATGGTGAAACGGGGCTAATCAGGTTCGGTTACAGCGCGCAGAAACGAAGGGATATACCACAGGTCAATCTTGTTCTCGGGGTAAATGAGCAGCAGATACCTTTTTTTGTCAGTGCGCATCCCGGAAATACGCCTGATGTCACCATGTTCGGTGATTTCCTGAAAACGATGCGATCGAAGTATCAGATATTGAACGAAAGTGTTGAGCACAAGATCGTGATTATGGATCAAGGGAATGTGAACGAAGAGACAATTAGATATCTGCGGTGGCTCATCCGGTATAATTTTCATTTCCTGTCAATGGTACGATCAAGTAGTGTCGGGCGTTTTTCGAAGAATCTTGATAAATCGGAGATGGACTTGATATACACAAGGGAGATCACAAAAAATAAGGAGACAAGAATTTATGGAAAGCGGATAGAAGCAGAAGTTTATGGGCGGGTTTCCCACGTTCTGGTCTGTTACAACCCGGATGTTAAGCGGACAAAGAATAACAGTCTCGACAGAAGGGTGGAAATTGTGAAACAGAAGGTAGCGTCACTTAATAAAAAGGGCGGGTCACTGGATAGCAAGTGCGATGTGGTTAATTCCTTGATAGCAAAACACAGCCTCAAAAGAGCCATGGAAGTTATTAAAAATGAGGTGGATGGGGTGATTGAACTTGTTGTGGACAAAGAGGACCTGGATGGCAGGCGAGGGAAGTTTGGTTTCTTCGCGTTATTCACACACTGCGATATGACACCTGTTGAGATGATAAAAGTGTACAAGAGCAGAGATCTGGTGGAAAAGGGATTTCAGGAATTAAATACGGATTTCAGTGTCTGCCCGATCCGCCATAGCGAGGATAGGCGGATTGAAACCCACACAATATTTAAAATATATGGATATTTCTTTGTTTCCATATTGCGGGCAATTCTCAAGGGTGACGGAGTGGAGTACTCGTTTCGTGAATTACTCTACACGATAAAATCCGGGAGGTCTGTGGTTGGCTACTATGAGCATGAACTGTGGAAGGAGAAACACCTTTACGTGAATCGCCCGACAAAG
>JAYEGG010000389.1:0-6625 GCA_034658995.1 Methanobacteriota archaeon
TCGAACTGGTCAGTGTGAGTCCTGCCTCATTCATCGATGCAAGCCTTCTCAAAAACTCCGGCATCTCGCGCTCCATGTTCTTGATCCTCCGCACCCGCGACTCATAGAAGAACGTGAACGGGACAAGCATGACAAACATCCCGAAGACCACCACATCATCGAGCACACTCAGTGAGGGGAACTCCATCACATATGCGCCGGACGCCGCGCCGGGTGCACCGGACAACGTAGCAATGATTGGTCCGATCTTAAGGTATCCCTTCATGTAAACCGCGATTATGAAGTAGATGAGCGCTGCAGGCACGGTTACGTACAACGCGTATACGGGAGTCTCAAAAAACGATTTTACCGGGTTTTTGAAGAATTTCTTGTACTTTTGGATCTTCTCAGCAGTTCCGAGCTGGGTGAACAGCCCATCTTCAGCGACATCCGCGGGTCTTACATCGACTCCCTCGAAAACGTTCAACTTTTTTATGGTGGTTGGAACGTGGTACGCTTCCTCCCGCGAACCAGCCATGGTGCTCAGGAGAACTACACATAGTATGGTGGCTCCGGGGATCAGCCCGTAGATCAGTGCCTTCAGAAGGATAATCGAAGAGCTGTCGATCATCCCGACCACAACCAGTATCGTCATCAGAAACAGCGGACCCGCAACAAAGACCGTGATATAACCCTCAGCGATCATGCCAAGCGAGTTCAGGTATTTCTCCTGATCAGCCCCGGCACGCTCATAATAGTAAGCTGCTTTGATTTTGAAGTAGTCGGTGAGGCTGCCACCACTATCGATCACCATGACCAGTCCGTCAAGAAAATCCCTCATATTCCGGGAGGGTGATCGCTCGCTCGCATCGCGCAGAGCCTTTATGATATCGATATTAAGATACCGGATATCCCGAACAACGTATCCGACATGATCCGCAACACCCCCATAGACGTGCCGCTGTCCGGCAAGCGACTCAAGGATCTCGACTAATTCCAGACCGCCGCGGGAGAGCGCGTACATATATGTGATTGCAGATGGTAGCGAACGATCGATGCTTGCCGCAATCTCATCGCTCCTGAACTTCGGATAGTAATTGAGCAGGTAGTAGGCGATTCCCCCGAATAATAACGGAACCGGAATTGTGAGCAGGAATACTTTCGCTCCGAAGAGTGTGTACAACGGGATGCAGATGAGAATAGATAATAACAACGCACCGATAGCAACCAGCAGCGAAACAACTGCCGATCTCGCGAGGTATTTGTCAAACGGTAACGGTATCCGTGCCTTCCTGAGTGTGGCCATAAGATCCGCATAAGAGCTACGTTTCTCTGCAAAATATGTGCCGAATTTCCGTATTGATGATGTATAGGTATACAAAACTCCTCGCCCCATGCAACATTGGTCGCTGATTATATTTATATGTTGGTGTCTCGCCCAGGTGGCGTCTTGATTTTCTGGGGGGGGCGGTTGGGACTATGCCCCCAAACCCCATACAGATGAGAACATGCTCAATACCCAATGGGTGGTATGAACCACAAGACCACACAGTCTACGAAACAGCGGCGCAGCCATCCCCACAAGATTTCTGTGTTAATCTTGTGTAATCTCGCGGTTTTACATGTGGATATCCACACAATACCCGAGTACGCACGCAGATACAACTAATATACTAAAACAGATGCACCGCAGATGCTTTAAAGACAATCCAGACACGTACGCCGCACAAAAGCCCCATATCCTCATAAGATTGTTTTGTCAGCGCAACCACGACGGGAACACCCACATCAACCACCACTCTCACGATTGCGCCCATATTCTTAACAGCAGTAATCTCCCCGTAAAACGAGTTTCTCGCGCTCGTTTCAATATCTTTTTTCGAGATCAGTATGTCTTCGGGTCGGATCGAGATCGAGACATCTCCTGATTTAAGTGAACTTGAGACCATCGATATTCCATCGGCGCGAACCAGAGCGATATCGTCATGGACAACTGACTGTCCGCGGAACAAATTCTCAACACCAACAAAATCCGCAATGAACTCGGAATTGGGTCTTCTGAAGACATCATCAGGCGCACCCACCTGCATGATTCTGCCGCCGCACATCACAGCGATCCGATCCCCAAGAGCGAACGCCTCTCCAAAACTGTGCGTCACATGAATCGTTGTGGTCCCTGTGATCTCGTGTATTCGCGCAAGTTCCTCCTGCAGCCGCTCGGTTGTGCGAGAATCCAGTGCGGATAGCGGCTCATCCAGCAGCAGCACCTTTGGCTCAGTCACAACCGCCCTGGCGATTGAGATTCTCTGCTTCTCTCCTCCGCTAAGTGTACCCGGATACCGGCTCAACAGGTGCGAAATGCCAAGAAGCTCTGCAATTTCATCTGTTTTCACAGTGATTTCGCTTTTGCCGATCTTTTTCTGACGCAGCCCAAATCCAATGTTTCCTGCCACATTCAGGTGCGGAAAGAGCATATAATCCTGGTAGACCATGCTGATCTGCCGGTCCTTCGGCAGGATGTCGGTCACATCCGCCCCGTTTAGAAACACTCTGCCACTATCCGGGCGGTAGATGCCCGCAATCGTCTCGATAAGGATTGTTTTTCCTGCACCGGTGGGACCGAGTATGATGAAATATTCGCCTTCCTCGATCTGCAGGGTCGCGTCATCCAGCTTGAATTCGCCAAGGTTCTTGGATACATTCTCAATTCGAATCATTTACACCACTTATCCCATTTTTAGTCTCCAAACATCTTCTCAAAGATCGTTACATACCTTTCAGGACAGAATTCTTCAGCCACATTGGTGCACCACACCTTTCCAGCCGTTGTGAGCGCAATTTTCGATCCATCGGACTCTATCAAGCCTCTCCTCTCAAGACGCTCTATCTGCTCAGGAAATGCGTCTGTACGTTCCACACCAAAGAGTTCTCTGAACGCATTCTTGTCGACCTCGGTTGAATGAAGCCCCCATATCATATACTTGTGCATCAGCTCCTCTGCTGTGAGCTTCGCACAGATGTTGACAGAATATTCCGCGTTTGTGCTCTTGATCTTCTCGATATATCGATTTATGCCCCTCACATTCCCGTACAGGTATGCACCGAGAAATCCTCCGGCAGAGGTTCCGAGTGCGAGACAGTCCCGGCTCCCAAAACGCATCTTCGCGTAAAGATGTTCTTTCTCCGGTAGTACGAAGTGAACGAGGTTCTGCTGCCGATATCCCGCGTTTTCCAGCTCACTTATCGCAAGAAGATACATGTCGATCTCGATCTTGTCACCGGATCTCGGAGGTATCTCGCCTGCCGCGATCTGCTTTGCAAACGCTGTTCCTTTAGCAACAAACAATGGATTCGGGCTGATGCTCTCAAGTTCCAGTTCAGTTGCCTGACGTAAATCCATCTTCCAATCATCCATACTCTGTCCCGGGAGGTTGTACATCAGATCGATATCAATGTTCTCGAACCCGATCCCCTGTGCGACACGGATCACAGAGATAGCTTCCGATCTCGTGTCTTTTAGTGTGAGAATATTTCGGATGGAGTCTTTGAATGTCTGCATGCCAAAACTCAGTCTATTAACACCATCTTCGTAGAGCGCTTCCAGTTTACCCTCTTCAGCGTTGTGTGTGGTTGTTTCCACAGTGATTTCCGCATCACTTCTGATGTTGAATCGCTCCTTTAAGAGTGCTAAGAGGTCTGTTAGTTGTTCCGTTCGGAGTGAAGTCGGAGTTCCGCCCCCGATGTAGATCGATGCAAAGGAGCTGGACTTGATGTAGCTGGTATCAGAATACCTCACGATCTCTTTCTTGAGCGCGTCCAGATACCTGTTAGCCTGTGTTTCCTCGAGTAAACCTCGATAGAAGCAGCAAAAATTACACAATGAGTCGCAGAACGGAATGTGTACGTACAGTGAACTTGTTTTATGCCCGGTACCTTCTTCGGATATAAAATTGATCAGATCTTCTTTATCATCCTTGTTCTCTCTCAAAAATAGTGGATACGATCCCAAAGGGCATAATATCTCGAAACCCTTTCTTTTGCTGTAGATATTGTATATCATATTGCTGCACCTTGCAATGGTAAAGCGACGTTTTAGTTAGTACAGGTGAGTGCTCCCGCCACGCTGTTCAAAGATATACAGAGATACAACGGATATGACGATCAGAATGGTTGCAGCGGCTATTGCCAGTTCAAGGTCCCCGCACGACATATTCAAATAAAGCGATATCGGCAGGGTCTCAGTCTTCATCCGTGTTGCGCCGGCGAGTATCAGGGCTGCTCCGAACTCCCCGATCCCTTTTGACCATGTTATGATCCCACCAGCCATAAGCCCGTTCTTTGACATGGGAAGCGTTGTCTGCAGGAATGCCTGTATCGGATTGCATCCAAGCGTCTGGGCAACGTATTCGTACCTTGGACTGATCCCTTCAAACGTCGAGCGCATGATCCGCAGCATAAACGAAATATTAACAGCGAACTGTGCGATCACGATCCCGAGCGGTGTCAATACGAAGTTCAGTCCGAAATTTTCAAGCCACGCTCCGAACGTGGTCGTGCCAAAGAGGAGGAGGAGCCCCACCCCCGCCACAAGCGGAGGCAGTGCAAGTGGAAGATCCACTATCGTGTTTACGAGCGTCTTTCCGAAAAAATTGTAGCGGGCAAGCGCGTATGCTGCTGGTATCGAGACTGCGACACACATCAAGGTGGATATTGCGGATGTTGCCAAGCTCAATTTTATCGCAAACCTGATTTCTTCGGACGCAATGCTTGTAAGTAAGCTCTGCGGGCTTGTATGTGTGACGATGCAGACAACCAGCGATAGGATGAATGCGGTCAGGAGTAGCGTAATTGAGATTGTGAGAATCTTGAACGTCGATTCATTGATTGACATGTACTTATGGAGCCCTCAAGCTCCGCGGGGTCTTGTCCTTAACCTCATCAATGTGCTGGTCATCCACCCATCCGCTCTGTATATCCGCCCTGTGATCGAACTGGTGTATGAAAGGCTTGATATCCAGAAGCGGCGTCCCATCCAGGACATCAACATCACAAATCTCCAGTATGTTTCCCCTGACGTTCTCCAGTCTGACAACAGAGATTCCGATCGGATTCGGTCGTCTCGGATGCCTTATTGAGAAGATTCCCTTCTCAATACCACCCAGGAATGGTTTTGAGATCAACGAATAACCATCCGCACGATGAAAATGATATAGGAGGATCAGATGGGAGAATCCAACGATGTCCGTAAGTCCATCCGCATATTCCATAAATACCTCCACTTCGCCTCTCGCGCCGTCTGCAAAGACGCCCTGAATCGGCGTATCATCCGGATCGGTGAACGGTGAATGTATGACCCCAATCGGGGTGTGTGTTATATCAGTCATTGTTAATAGCCCTCGTACTTTTCGTCCGGATATCTTGTGAAACCATGCTTCTCAAAGATCGCTTTTCCCTCGGGAGATGCAACAAAATCCACGAATTTCGTTGCAGTATCCTTCTGTTCGGAAGATATAAGCGTGCCGATCGGGACAATCTTTATGATGTTCTGCCCAACCGGGATCGCGACAATCTCCATCGTCTCACTGTAGACAACCAGATCCTCCCAGATTATCGATGCATCTGCCTGTTTCATGGATGTGTATATAATAAGTTCGTTCACGGTCGCGCCGCGGGCGATTACGTTCTTATCCACAGCAGCATATATCCCGTTCTTCTCGAGGATCTTGTTCCCGAGTTTGCCGATGGCTGCTGCCTTTGGGTCTCCGAGTATGACCTCAACTTCCGGTTCTGCAAGATCATCAAGAGAAGTTATATTAGCGGGATTTCCTCTCGGTACTGCGATAACAGGCACATGGTACGCGATGAATTGCTCGTAATCGGTGAGTCCCTTATCCCTTGCGCAATCGAAGTAATATGTCGCTCCGGGCATGTAGACATCCCCCTTCTGCGTGAGTTCCATCTGAGAGAGGAGCGTGTTTGAGCCTGCATAGTTGTAGTTTACAGGGACGCCGTGTTCTTCCTCGAAGAGCGATCCGATCTCATCCATCGGCTTTCTCATCCCCGCGCCGCAGTAAACAAGGAGCGACTCCGGTGTTTGTTCCTGCGTATCGTC
Organism: Methanobacteriota archaeon; assembly: GCA_034658995.1. Lineage (GTDB taxonomy): Archaea > Halobacteriota > Methanosarcinia > Methanosarcinales > Methanogasteraceae > Methanogaster_D. Next base: position 6,092 of record JAYEGG010000389.1, read on the forward strand.
GATGCACCCGGGCGCAATTGTGCTGCAAAGCAGAATCATCGTTAGTATAATGAACGTTGATCTTCTTTTCATTGGGCATCATCGCCATACAGTGAACATTCTATACCGTCCATGAAACTACTATAAATACATTCTGGTCGAAAAAACGGTAAAGTCAAGTTAGAATGATTGACTCACGACCGCTTCAAGCCAATGGGAATCCCAAAAATCCGAGTGTGGGCTGTGGTCGACGTATGCCCCAACCGTGGGGATGAATAGTACATGTGCTCGGGTAACTCGTGGTTTTATATGCAGATATCCGCACAATACTCGAGTACGTGCGATGAATGGGTCGATGAGGCGGAACATGACCAACTGGCAGGGTTATTTAAACAGAAAACGTTCGTCCGGTTCACAGATCGGCTGCAGAAGATAAGCTACACAACCGCGCCAGCCACACCACCTATTCACCCTTATATTCCATGAAACCATCGATATGCCGCAGAACTCCGATGTGATGCCTTTTTGCGACCCGCACCTCGCCTGTGCACAGAG
>JAYEGG010000389.1:6725-8175 GCA_034658995.1 Methanobacteriota archaeon
GAAGATAAGCTACACAACCGCGCCAGCCACACCACCTATTCACCCTTATATTCCATGAAACCATCGATATGCCGCAGAACTCCGATGTGATGCCTTTTTGCGACCCGCACCTCGCCTGTGCACAGAGTACAGACCGCAAGCGGCGCATTATGCCGGAGGCGCATCGCTGCACCGCCATCTTCGCGATCGCCCCCGTCACCCCCACCACCATAATCATCAAAACCCTCACCAAGCTCTGGCGCATGTAGCATCGCGTTTCCGAGTTCGGATGCGCCCTGCCCTGTGAGACCGTTCGCCTCGATAATAATGCATTTCGGATTTGCCTCCATCACACGCTCCCGAAACACCTCCCGCTCTGCCTGCGATACGATATCCCCCTTTGTCGCAACAACCACGTCGGCAGTGGTCAGCAGAGGTCCGACCTTGATCGGTGTGTTCGGTCCGGCTGTGACATCGATCACGCAGACCGCAAGGCACTGGTCCACATAAGGGGCGCACCGCAGACACAAGCCAGCAGTCTCGTTTAACAGTATATCCGCGCTCTGCTCCCGCGCCCATAACAACATCTCGTCGGTGTTGTAGATCGCAAAATGGTCAGGGCACATATCCTTTGACAGGGCGACCCGCACCGGCACGCCGAGCCGCTCGAATCTGGCGTCATCATCGGTAAACAGGCAATCTATCTTAATTACAGCCGGCATAACGCCATTCTGGCGGAGGTGTGCGATGGTGTGCAGAAGTATCGAGGTCTTGCCTGCACCAGGGGTTCCCGCAACAATTGCAAGTTTCATTTACAAGTCACTAAAAAACCGGGTGCGCTGTCGCTGTGTGGCGGCGCCCGGGCATATAGAAGCAACTCATATAGCTGACCGGCGCAGCAGCGCACGTATCCGCGTCTTTAGCTCGAGCAGATCAAACGGCTTGGTCACATAATCTTCAGCGCCGATCTCGATGCCGAGCACCTTATCCTTGATTTCACCCTTTGCGCTGAGCATGATAATTGGAATGTCCCGTGTCAGCGAGTCTTCCTTCAGTTTCATGCAGACCTCATAACCATTCACCTTCGGAAGCATCAGATCAAGGAGAATTAAGTCAGGCGTCTCTGCCGCGACCTTTTCAAGAGCTTCTGCGCCGTCTGCTGCCCCGATCACAGCGTAATTGTCCGCCTCAAGCGCACGAGTAAGCGGGATCAGAGTGTCGGGTTCGTCGTCAACGACCAGTATCTTGGTTCTGGTGTCAGCAAGTCGGTCGAGTCGCTCCTTCACAGTCTCCGGTGCAATATCAAGCGTTTCTGCAATCGCTGTGCTTGATGCGTCTGCGTCCTGCTCCAGTATCGCAAGAATCTGTTTATCAATCTCATCGATTTTCATCCGTATCACCTACACCGTTTTATTGTATGTGTGTCCCGGTTGGGTAAAAATGTTTGGCTCTTCGCTATTTTGAGCAGGTA
>JAYEGG010000390.1:0-8169 GCA_034658995.1 Methanobacteriota archaeon
ACATCTTCCAATAATTCCACGACCCCGTTACGGTATATTCCTTCCAATGCACATTTCATCGTGTCCACCTTCATTTTGATCTTCGGAAATCAAGTATCCACTTTCAAACACAAACATTTTAATCCTCTGTTTCGCCTTGACTAATCGCACCGGGCAGAATACCTGCTCTACTCTTCTTTTTCGAGGATTATTGTGTACTTCATGATCACACCTTCTGTTAGTTCCTATTCAAGTTACCTCTCCACCATCACCCTCCCGAAGGGCACCCTTCCCCTGCATCGACAAGCTCACCAAACATCCTTGCCGCCTCCGCACCGTACCCGTTAGCTCACTGACCGCCTTTGGATATCACCCCAAAAACCATCTCGCTTAACTCCTGGACGGTCAGGAGTGGTGGAATATCTATCCCTGCCTTCAGGAGGTCTGGTGAGAGTCTGGTGATTACTGGCAGTGTTATCCCGGTTTTTTCCAGGGTTTTCTGCTTTGAAAAGACGTGTCTTGTGTCTCCGTCTAGCACGATCTTGCCTTTGTCCATCACAACTGTTCGTCTGGCATATTCTGCCACGATGTTCATATCGTGTGTTACGAGGATGATTGTCTTCCCGAGTTCATTCAGATGCCGGATCTGTTGCAGAAACTTGTTCACGTGCCCCCAGTCCTGTCCGGTGGTGGGCTCGTCGAGCACGATGATGTCTGGCTCCATTGCAAGGATGGATGCCACCGCGAGGCGCTGGCGTTGACCCCTGCTTAATGAGTGTGGGTGCCGGTCTCGAAATTCTGTGAGTTCCATCATTGAGATAGCTCGGTTCACGCGCTCTTCGATGAGGGTATCGCGAAGTTTGATGTTTTTCAGACCAAATTTAAGCTCTCGGGTAACGCTATCCGTGAAAATCTGATTGTCAGGGTTCTGGAATAGGTAGCCCACGCTCTGGGCGAGTGTTGCCACTCGCATTCCTGCGGTGTCTTTGCCATCGATGAATATTGTCCCATTAGCGGGCTTTAGAAACCCGATCAAATGATTTATGAGGGTGGTTTTTCCCGCGCCATTGTGCCCGATGAGCGCCACAAAATCACCCTCCGGAATCACGAGGTTGATGTCGTTAAGACCAACCTTCCCGTCTTCAAAGGTGTGCCGCAGGTTCTTGATCTCGATCTTGGGCTTTGGCGTGGTTCCGGTGGGCGGCGCGTGAGCAGTCCTGAATCGCGCGATATTAGCAGGTTGGTCCCGGAGTAACTGGCATAACCTGGTGAGTATCGGTTTGTATGATAAACGGTCGGGCAAATCCCCTCCGGAATCGCCAAAACCATTGTTCATTACATGAGCAATCCCTGATAATTGTGGTAGGGCTATGCCGATGCTTTTTAACTGGTCGTGTCTGTCATTAAAAATTTTATCTGGCGTGTCATCCATGATAATCTTCCCTTGATCCATAACAACGACGCGATCTGCAAGATGCACCACTTCATCAATTTTGTGTTCGATCAGGATGATTGTTATGTCTTTTTCTTGATTTAATCGCCTGACAATAGAGAGTACTTCGCCTGTGCCAACCGGGTCAAGATCCGATGTTGGTTCATCCAGAACCATGACATGCGGCTCCATCGCAAGCGTGCCTGCCATTGCAACCCGCTGTTTCTCGCCGCCGGATAGTGTGAAGATGAAACGATCTTGCAGATCATCCACGCCAACGATGTGCATCGCCCGATCCATCCGCCCTAATATTTCTTTTTTTGGCATGCCGAGGTTTTCCGGTCCGAATGCAACATCTTTTCCAACTGTGAGTGAAAATAACTGGGTGTCCGGGTTTTGGAAGATGATCCCCACCTCTGATGCCAGTTGCTGTACTTTATAGTTCCGAACATTCTTCCCGTTTATTATGATCTCGCCTTCGAGGTTTCCGCCTGTGACTTTTGGCACGAGTCCGTTTAAGCACTGGATGAGTGTGGATTTCCCGGAGCCGCTTGCGCCAAGAAGCAGCACGAACTCGCCATCATCGATGTGCAGGTTGATGTTGCTTAATGTCGGTTTGGACATGTTTGGGTAGGTGTAGCTGAGGTTTTGGATGTCAATCATGATTTTGTTCCGTTTGATAACGACGTGCATCCTCCTCCTACATAAATCTTATATATTAGCACGAAACACGAATTCATGATGAAGGGATTATTTCGATACGAGCAGAAGGACACGGTTATGCACAGGCTCGACCCGCGGGTGAAACTGGTGTGGGTCTTCGGAATGTCTGTTTTAAGCATGTTGTTTGGAGCGCCATCGCTCCTGCTCGTTGCGTTTCTATCCACACTGCCGTTCTGGGTGCTGGTCAGACCGTCGGCGGCAAAGATCCGTGCGATACTGTTTGTCTTTGGCACGATGGTCTTTGGTTTCATGCTCACGCAGTCCATCTTCTATTACTGGGGCGATCCTGCGAATCCGACGTTCACAATCATCCCTGCAACGTTTCCGGTGATCGGATACGTCACTGGCGGGATACATTTCTACGCAGAGGGTGCGTTGTACGGGCTTATCCAGTCGCTTCGGTTCATGACCACTGTGAGTGCGGCTTCGGTCTTTGTTGCAAGCACGCACCCAAGCGAACTGCTCGTCGGGCTTGTGCGGTTCACAAGGATCCCATTCACAAATGTCCGGGTCGGATTTCCAAACGAGATCGCGTTCATGGTGTCCTCAGCGGTTGGATTTGCGCCATCGATGATTGAGGAGAGCATGATCATCATAAACGCGATGCGGGCGCGCGGTCTTGAGATCAAAGGCGGCATCAGGACGAAGATCCGGGCGCTGCGACACATCTTCTTCCCGATGGTGGTCGGGCTTCTGCGCAAAGGAAGACAGATTGCGATTGCTGCTGATGCGCGTGCGTTTCGCGCAACAAAGAACCGCACGTTTGTGGAAGAACTGCAACTGGGACCCGGTGATTATATCATGCTGACCTACATCGCCACGTTTCTGATAGCTGGTACCTACTTAAGTTCCACCGGCTTTGGCGGGACCGCTCCGGGGTTGGGCTGATGACCCGGTTTTGCAGTAGTCTGGTTCTGGTGCTTTCAATATCTCTCCTCGTGGTCATCTCGCCGGCAGCCATGGCTGGTGAGTGGCGGGGCAGCGGCACCCCGCTCTACACCATAGCATCAGGCAGCCTGCATGGCGGCGTTCATGTTAGCGGGGGGCATGGGCTCACCTACGCAGACCCGTACACAGAGTATTTTGATCTTCCGGATAATATAATTTACGCTCGCATGTATGTGCCGATGTGGAACTACAACAAAGGAGACACGTTAACAGTCTCGATCAACGACAACGAGCTACAAACACGGGAAGAACCCGATTACATCGCTGCATGGGGGGTCTGCTGCTATGCGTATGATGTCACCAAGGTTGCGTTCAAGGAAGGCATCAACACCATCTCAGCCACGTACGACAACAACAACGGAGCCCCATACGCGATATATCTCGTCGCGGTCTACAAAAACGAGAGCATGCCCTACACCCGGTTCTGGATCGATGAGGGAAACTATGCGCTTAACAAGGCGGTTGCCGATGGCGGCGCTAAAGATCAGATGGAAGCCATGTTCCCGGGAGATGTGAAGACGGAGGCGGTCGAAAAAGCAGACCTGTGGACCGTGATGATCGCAGGAACCGGAGGGGAGATCGACGAACTGTGGTTCAACTCAAAACTCCTCGGAAAAGACGTGGGAAGGGCGAAAACAGGTGGCTACCTCGATTTCGACCAGTTTGACGTATCTGGTGACCTGATAAGCCACAACAACACTGCAATCTTTAAGAGGGGTGATGAGCAATACCTGCACCCGTTCAATGCGGTTTTAGTGCTTGAACACAAGAGTGATGTCAAAGGCGATACGGAATTAACGGTTTTTGAGACGCAATCATCCATCAGGTCCATCATTCCGGTTCCGGTCATCGCAGTACTCGCGATCGCAATCATCGGCTTTTTCCTGATATACATGAAAAAAAAACGTGAGCGAGGACGAGATTAACATGAATTACAGACCACCACTCTTTGTATTTGCCATAATACTGGCATTATTACTTCCTTCAGTTGCCTATGCGGCTGGCAGCGCCGATGACATAGATATCACAGTCACCATACCCGACCGGAAGGAGGGCGTGTTTGCACCTGATAAACTGGTGGCAAGCGGCTCAGAGGAAGGCGCACGCATCACCTTTGAAAACCGCGGCACAGAAACCGCAACCATCTCCGCAACGATCCAAGTTCCCGATCTATTATCGCTATCCGTGCCAACACAAGAACTGGGCAGCCAGATTACACCGGATGGCAACACCCTGACCGTCAGCCCCCTGGAGATTGCCGGCGGAGAATCAGCAACCGTGCGAATCCGGGTGAAACCCCCTGAGTCGATCCCGATGAAGACCAGAGAAACGTTTCGGGTAACCGCGATCGCAGACGGCAGCAGAACCGAATACACACACCCCATCACGATCATCCCGCCGCCGTCATGGATCACTTATGGCACCATCATCATCAGCCTGGTGCTGGTCGCAATAGTGGTCATCGCAGTCAAGCGGTTCGGAATTCTTGAGATGTACACGACCATCGACCTGGTCACAATCGCACTGCTCGCAGCGCTTGCCGGCGTTGTGTTCAGGTGGTTCTGGCAGACGTTTAACGACATATTCGGACCATTCGGGGGTTTGCTCTTCACAATCCCGGTATCCGCGCTGATGGTGATCGCGCTGCACCTTGTCAGGAAACCCGGCACCGCCATGCTGCTCTTCCTTGTTGACCAGCTCGTCTGCATGGTGATCTGGGGTTCAAACATCACAGTCTGGCTTGGATGGTATCTGCTTGAGGGTGCAGTCGTGGACGTCGAGGTCGCACTCTTCAAGGGGAACTATGCAGACACGCGAATCGCAGCCATGATCTACGGCATGTCACGAGGTTTCATTGCTTACTGGTTATTCTACTTCCTTTTCGCGCCGACTGCGTGGAAGATCTGCTACGCGCCGTGGTACTCATGGCTCCAGGTCGGGCTCGCGGTCATCGGCGGACTCATCGGCGGATCGATCGGGTATGATGCGGCGCGGAAGATGCGGAGCGCGATGATGTGATGGGCGGGGTTTTCAAATCGTGGCTGACATATTTGAGGAGTGGATTATGAGCTGAGTGGTTCGGAATAGTTAGGTAAACTGTACATGTTTAGCAACCCCAAGATTACTGTAATGGTCAATCGGACCATGAACACAAGAGCGACCGATGCTAATACAACATGATCACCACCAGGAGGATTTTTGTTCTTTGCGCCTTTGCGACCTCGCGTCTCTGCGTTCTTGTTTTCCAATTTAACGCAAAGGCGCAAAGGCGCAGAGACGCGAAGAGTGTTGTCAACCCATGTCTCCACGTCTTCCGTGTTGTTGTGCATCTGGCTGACTATTACATTTTTACTCGATTTTTTGTGAAAAAATCGTTTTTCGCCTCAGCTAAGGGCTTGCAGAAAAATAAAGTAGCGTTTTTCTGATTCTATGGTTTTTAATCTTTGCGCCCTTGCGTCATCGCGTCTTTGCGTTCCTCTGATACAACGCAAGGTCGCAAAGTCGCGGAGACGCAAAGTTGAGAGCGATGCGCCCGCGTTTTTTTGCATACGCGATTGGATACCGTTAGCGACCACAAAAAGCGTCAGAACCAGGAAATTTCAATATGTTATTTTTTGGTGACGACTAAACACATACAAACAAACCATCACACCCGAAAACTAAACAAACCAACCCAATCTGCGCCCCGTTGTTCCCAGATCAGCCCAAAATGTGAGCTATCTCCAAAGCCCTGCTCTGATTCTATGTATCCGGCGGGTCCCGCGATGCCAACTCTCATCAGGTAACTCACGCCTTCCTGCCGCATCATAGCCCTTATATTGACGTTGTGATTCGAAAAAACCTCCTCCCGCCGGATCATATCGCCTATAACATTCTTCTGCTTCCCGTTGACCTTTATATGACATGCTTCAAGATGCTCATGCCCGCAGAGTATCAGAACCCCGCTGCCAAGCGATTCTATAGCGTCCTCGAATGCATGTTCCGGCGTGTAATGGTACCCTGTGCCATCACAATAGTCATAGCCGCATTCCGAGATTCTCTGCCAGGTTCGCCGGTACAGCAGGCGGTCAGGGCAGGTTCGCTCCTTGATCATGGACGGATCGATCGGTCCCCCGTGCACCGCAAGAATCCGGTCAGTCTCATCGATCATATACTGCGGCAGACCCTTTAGGAATCGCATGCACTGTTGATTCCCGCGCAGGTCAGAGTGCGCATCTATGCTCGCAGAACTATTTCCAAGGATATCCCGATTAAGCAGAAATGCCTCGTCATGGTTTCCCATGATGGATAATAGGTCAGTATCCGCGCCACAGTCAATTAACCGCTTGATCACAACGAGTGGGTGAAATCCCCACCCGACAACGTCGCCGAGGTTGATAATTCTTGTGATATCCCCGTACAGGTCGATGAACGCCTGATCCCGGGTGATTTCCATGATCGCGTCAAGTGCACGTATATCGGCGTGGATGTCAGATATTATCAACTGCGCCATGGTGGCTCGAACTCCCCAGAATCTCGCCAGCTATGTTCTGTCGCATCCGCATGCAGACTTCTTCGTAATCCAACCCCTGCCCGAGCAACCACATCAGTTTCACAAGCGCGGTCTCAGGCAGCATATCCTCGCCCTCAATAACGCCCGCCTTCAGCAGGTCCCTGCCGGTATCGTACACCCGGTCACATATCCTGCCGTGCATGCACTGGGACGTGACCACAACCGGGATGCCGCTCGTAGTTGCGTACTCGATGAGCGGAATCCACTCAGCCGGGACGTGTCCAAGCCCGGTGCCCTCTATCACGATCCCCCGGTATCCTGAAAAGCTGCAAAACCTGAGCAGTTCCGGGCTTGCTCCCGGTATAAACTTGAGAAGGGCGCATTTCGGCTCTATGCCATCATGGATCCTGAGTTTCCGATGCCCTCTTCGCACATAATCGGTGAATGTCCTGATCTCGCAGGAGGGGTAGTCTACCCGTCCGATCGGCGGCGCATTGATCGACTGGAACGCATCCCTGCGCGAGGTATGCATCTTTCTGACCCGCGTCCCGCGGTGTATCAGGCAGTGGTCGTCTGATGTGCTCTCGTGCATAACCACACAGACCTCTGCGATGTCGCTCACGGCGACCGATGCCGCGCAGATCGCATTCATCGCGTTATCGCTTGATGGTCGGTCTGCGCTGCGCTGCGAGCCTACCAGAACCACCGGAACCGGCGGCTCTATCATGAAAGAGAGCGCTGCAGCGGTATACCCCATCGTATCGGTGCCGTGAGTTATGATTATGCCGTCTGCACCCTTGTTAATCTCTTCAAAGATTGCGCGTGCAAGCTCGACCCAGTATTCGGCACGCATGTTCTCTGATAGTATGTTGTACACGACTCTTGAGCGATAGTTTGCGATCTCTTCTAACTCTGGTATCGCAGCGATGATCTCCTCTGCTGTGGACTGCGCGGTGACCGCTCCGGTGCGGTAATCAACCCTGCTTGCAATGGTGCCGCCGGTCGATAATATGGCGACGGTCGGCAGCTCCTCCCGCACCCCCATAGCACGGGATTCTGGCTTTGGGGGGCGCACCCCAGTCTCAACCAGCTTAATGGGCACGCTCTTCCTCACGCCGATGTTGTAGCCGTTACGCAGCTTGATCACTGTGTGATCCGTGGTGCTCGGCATCAGCGTGCCCTCGTACGTTACGCGACCTGCTGTGGCGCGTACCCGATCTCCCCGGTTCGGCTTCATCATAATTGTTCAATCTCCAACTGCAATCGTCTCCAGCTGGCTTGCAAGATTCCAGACAAGAGTACGAGTGTGCAGCGGCATATTTGGGTCGTTCGTGATTTTATTAAGAATTGATAAGCTGGATGCAGCACGAAATGGCATAGAGTCCTTTTCAGTAGATAAAATCTCTTTTATTTCATCAGCGGCGCGCCGTATGTTCCTCGGGACCGATGTGTCGCCGAGAATCGTATTTAGAATGTTATTACACTGTTCAACTGTTTCGTTTATCGACATGATATCCTCTGTGTTTCCATCATTCCACGTCTACACATATACTCCGCACTATCTACTACTTAAATGTGGTTGGTTGGGTGGTTA